>NZ_RZPB01001270.1:0-1028 GCF_003998535.1 Mesorhizobium sp. M7A.F.Ca.AU.002.02.1.1
GCTGTATTTCGGTGACGTCGAACGTCGCGCCGCGGCTGTGCGCCGAATTCCAGGAGGCAACGCTTGCCGGCGACAGCGCCAAGGCGCTGGATCTGCAGGATCGCCTGCTGCCGCTGCACAAGGCGATCTTCATCGAGCCTGGCGTTTCCGGCGCCAAATACGCGCTGTCGAAGCTAGGCAAGGTCGAAAACGTGCTGCGCTCGCCGTTGGTGACGATCGAACAGTCGACTGCCGACAAGATCGATGCGGCTATGAAGCACGCCGGCTTGATTAATTAGGGATGAGGCGCCACCTCTCCGCATCATGAATCAAGTCAGAAAAGCCGATCCCAACAACAAGACCGTTTCGGAAAACCGCAAGGCGCGGTTTTCCTATGAGGTGCTCGACACGGTCGAGGCCGGTCTGGTGCTGACCGGCACCGAGGTCAAGTCGCTGCGCCAGGGCCAGGCCAACATCCAGGACAGCTACGCCTCGGTCGAAGGCGGCGAGATCTGGCTGATCAATTCCTATCTGCCGGAATATCTGCAGGCCAACCGCTTCAACCACGAGCCCAGGCGGCGCCGCAAGCTGCTGCTCAACAAGCGCGAAATGGCGAAACTGTCGCAAAGCGTCGACCGCGAAGGCATGACGCTTGTGCCGCTGAAAATCTATTTCAACGACCAGGGCCGCGCCAAGCTGCTGCTCGCTGTCGGCCGCGGCAAGAAACTGCACGACAAGCGCGAGAGCGAGAAGCAGCGCGATTGGTCGCGCGAGAAGGGCCGGCTGTTAAAAGAGCGTGGGTAGGCTGGGGCCATTCGCTTGAAGAACCGAATTGTTCTCTTTGGTCTGGCCAGTCTGGTCTTGGTATGTTTCGTCGCAGCAGGCGGCTACATCTATTTCAAGGCATTCTCGCCGGACCGCGACAAATATCCGCTCAGGGGCATCGACGTTTCCCATCATCAGGGCCGGATCGACTGGCCGCGTGTCGCCGCCGACGATGTCGCCTTCGCAGTCATCAAGGCGACCGAAGGCGGCGATCATGTCGACGA
>NZ_RZPB01001271.1:0-1027 GCF_003998535.1 Mesorhizobium sp. M7A.F.Ca.AU.002.02.1.1
GGTCAAGGGGGGGGGGGTGGGGTGGTGGGGCTCTTGGATAGGCCGAGTTCCTTGGCGCCCCCCTCTGTCCTACCGGACATCTCCCCCTCAAGGGGGGAGATTGGACTTGGTCCCTGGTCCCTGCTTTCGCCAATCTCCAACGCTTGAAGAATGGCGCCAACAGGCCGTTCTGCCGATCTCCCCCCTTGAGGGGGAGATGTCCGGCAGGACAGAGGGGGGCCTCGTAGAGCACTGCCATCAGCTGTTGGCGTTATTATCTGCGGCGCTGTTTGCCCTCCTCCCCACCCCAGCCTTCGCCCACGCCTCCGACCGGGGCCACGTCCTGCTGTTGCCGACCGGCTACTATCTGGTCGGAGGCGCCTTCGCCGTGGCCGTCAGCTTCCTCGTCCTGGCGCTGCTGCCGGCGGCTTCGCTTGCCCGCTTCTGGCGCCGACGCCTGCCGCTGTTCACCTTCGGCGACAGCGCCCGCGCCGCCATCAGCCTGATATCCTTTGCCGGCTTTGCAATTCTCATCGCCGCCGGCCTTTTCGGCAGCCACGACCCGCTTTCAAACCCGCTGCCTTTGGTGATCTGGACCCTTTTGTGGGCCGGCGTCACGCTGTTGCAAGGCCTCTTCGGCGATCTCTGGTCATGGCTGAACCCCTGGTATGGACCATGGCGTATCGCCTCGCGCCTGTTCGGGACCGGGACATGGCGCCTGCCCCGATGGGTCGGCTGCTGGCCTGCGGCCATCTTGTTCTTCGCCTTTGCCTGGTTCGAACTCATCGATCCGGCGCCCGACGATCCGGCGCGTCTGGCCGTGGCCGCCGGCCTCTACTGGCTATTCTCTTTCCTCGCCATACTGGCGTTCGGCTATCGCGGCTGGAGCCGCAGCGGCGAATTCCTGACGGTCTTCTTCTCCATGGTGGCGCGTTTCGCAATTGTGGTACGGAACGAACATGGCCGGCTTGCCCTGTGCTGGCCGGGCGCCAAGCTGCTGGCCGCGGAGCCCTTGCCGGCCAGCGGCATGGCTTTCCTGCTGCTCGCC
>NZ_RZPB01001272.1:0-1026 GCF_003998535.1 Mesorhizobium sp. M7A.F.Ca.AU.002.02.1.1
CTATCATGTGCGCGACTTCTACGCCTCGCAGGTGCTGTCGATGATCCTCGGCGGCGGCATGTCGTCGCGCCTGTTCCAGGAGGTCCGCGAGAAGCGCGGCCTGTGTTACTCGGTCTATGCCTTCCATTGGGGCTTTTCCGACACCGGCGTCTTCGGCGTCCATGCAGCGACCGGCCAGAGCGACATCGCCGAACTGGTGCCTGTCATCATCGACGAACTGCAGAAGGCCGGTGAGAAGATCCTGCAGGAAGAACTCGACCGGGCGCGCGCCCAATATCGCGCCGGACTGATCATGTCAGCCGAAAGCCCGGCCAGCCGCGCTTCGCAGATCGCACGGCAACTGCTTCTGTTCGGCCGGCCGATCGCCAAGGAGGAACTGATGGAACGGCTGTCGGCGCTGACGATCGAGCGGCTGACCGATCTATCGTCGCGTTTGTTCTCGACCAAGCCGACGCTTACCGCTGTCGGGCCTGTGGGCACACTGGCGCCCTACGAGGCGATTCTCGAATCGCTCGCGGGCACGCAGACCGCGGCCCGCAAGCTCGCCGTCTAAGCCCCTCAAAGCGCCATGTTCGCGCTCCCTTTCTTTCGCCGTGACCTGCCGGCACTGAAAGGCGACCGTGTCACGCTGCGCGTGCCGTTCACCAACGACTATCGCGAGTGGGCGGCGGTGCGCGGGGAAAGCCGCGCTTTCCTCGAACCATGGGAGCCACGCTGGACTCCCGATGAACTCGACCGCAACGCATGGCGGCTGCGCATCAGCCGCTACCGCGAGGATTATGCTCAGGGAACCGCTATCGCCTTCTTTATCTTCGAGAGGAGCAGCGGCAAGCTTGCCGGCGGCATCACGCTCGGCAACATACGCCATGGCGTCTCGCAAAGCGGCCATGTCGGCTACTGGATCGGCGAGCGCTTCGGCGGCCGCGGCCTGATGACCGACGCGGTCAAGGTGGTGACCCGCTTCGCCTTCGATACGCTGAGGTTGCACCGGATCGAAGCGGCCTGTATTCCTGACAATATCAGGTC
>NZ_RZPB01001273.1:0-1025 GCF_003998535.1 Mesorhizobium sp. M7A.F.Ca.AU.002.02.1.1
ATCCTCAAGAAAGAAGCTTTCGCCAACGCCATCCGTGTCAATGGTGCCATCGGCGGCTCGACCAATGCGGTCGTGCATCTGCTGGCGATTGCCGGCCGCGTCGGCACCGAACTGACACTGGACGATTGGGATCGATATGGCCGCGATGTACCGACCATCCTCGACCTGATGCCGTCAGGCCGCTTCCTGATGGAGGACTTCTGCTACGCAGGCGGCATTCCGGCGGTCATGAAGGAGATCGGCGATCTGCTCGATCTCGACGTGCTGACCGTCACCGGCAAGACCGTGCGCGACAACATCCGTGACGCTAAAAACTACAATCCCGAGGTGATCCGCCCGCGCGACAAGGCGCTTACTCCCAATGGCGGTATCGCGGTGCTGCGTGGCAATCTGGCGCCCGACGGCGCCATCATCAAGCCGTCAGCCGCGTCACCGGCCCTGATGAAGCATCGCGGCCGCGCCGTCGTCTTCGAGGACATCGACGACTACAAGGCGCGCGTCGACGATCCCGCGCTCGACGTCGACGAAGCGTCGATCATGGTGCTGAAGAATTGCGGCCCCAAGGGCTATCCGGGGATGGCCGAGGTCGGCAACATGGCGCTGCCCCGGAAGCTGCTGAAGCAGGGTGTCCGCGACATGATCCGCATCTCCGATGCCCGCATGTCCGGCACCGCCTTCGGCACCGTCGTGCTGCATGCCGCACCCGAAGCCGCCATCGGCGGCCCGCTGGCGCTGGTCAGGAGCGGCGACTTCATCGAGCTCGACGTCGAAGCAAGGAAGCTGCATCTCGACGTGTCGGCACAGGAGCTGGCGCGGCGTCGTGAATCCTGGCTACCGCCCGTCCCGGCGATGCGCGGCGGCTATCAGGGCCTCTATGTCGACCGTGTCCTGCAGGCGGACCGCGGCGCCGATCTCGACTTTCTCGTCGGATGCCGTGGCCACGCCATTCCACGCGAAAGCCATTGAGGCCGACCAGCATGCCCAATTTCCGGCCTGACGATTTCCACGCCATTCACGCCATTCTC
>NZ_RZPB01001274.1:0-1018 GCF_003998535.1 Mesorhizobium sp. M7A.F.Ca.AU.002.02.1.1
ATCAAGGCATGGTCGAGATCGTCGAGGGGCTGAAGGCCGGCGACGAGGTCGTCACCGCCGGTCAGAACCGCCTCTTCAACGGCATGTCCGTCGTTGTGGACAACACCATCGACCCGACCAAATCGGCGAACAAGCAGGCCGACCAGCAATGAGCTTTTCAGATCTCTTCATTCGCCGGCCTGTTCTTTCGACGGTCCTTGCTTGCATGATCCTGCTCCTGGGTTTCCAGGGCATCTTCAATCTGTCGATCCGGCAGTATCCGAAGGTCGATGAAACGGCCATCACGATCACCACGGCCTATCCAGGCGCCAGCGCCGATCTGATCCAGGGCTTCATTTCCGCCCCGATCGCCCGCGCCGTCGCCTCGACCGAAAACATCGACTACGTCACCTCGTCCAGCCGCCCGTCCTCCAGCACCGTGACGGTGCAGATGAAGCTCGGCTCGAACCCCGACGTCGCGCTGACCGAAGTTCTGTCCAAGGTCCAGGGCGTGCGCGGCACTTTGCCGGACGCGTCGAAGGACCCTGTCATCGTCAAGGGCACCGGCCAGCAGTTCGCGATGATGTACATCTCGATGCAGAATCCGAACATGACGAAGGAGCAGCTGACGGAGTATATCGAGCGCGTCATCAGACCGCGCATGTCGACGGTCGAAGGCGTCGCCGACGTGCAGATCTTCGGCGCCCAGGAATACTCGATGCGCGTCTGGATCGATCCGGTCAAACTTGCAGCGCGCGGCGTGACCGCCTCCGAACTGCTGACGGCGATCAACAATTCCAACTTCCTGTCGGCGCCCGGCAACACCCAGAACGAGTATGTCGTTTCCTCGATCACCGTGCGCTCGACATTGCAGACGCCGGAGGCATTCGCCGAGCTGCCGCTGCGCTCGACCGACGGCAATGTGGTGCGGTTGCGCGACGTGGCTCGCGTCGAACTCGCCGCCGAGAACACCGATACCAGGGTCTCGTTCAACGGCAAGCCAGGCACCTTCCTCGCCATCTTCCCGACGCCGGCGGCC
>NZ_RZPB01001275.1:0-1016 GCF_003998535.1 Mesorhizobium sp. M7A.F.Ca.AU.002.02.1.1
CTTCCCCTTCGGACGCGTCGGCTGCTTCGCCAGCACTTGCCTCAGCCTCGCCTTCCCCGTCTTCGCGGCGGTTGCGCTTGCCGCCGCGCTTGCCGCGCCGGCGCTTCTTGCCCTGGCCTTCGTCCGAAGCTTCAGCTGTGGCAGGAGTTTCGGAAACACCAACAGGGGCATTGTCGTCCGCTTCCGCGTCGCCATCTCCGGCGGCCGAGTCCGAGTCCGAAAACTCGCCGGCCGGAGCCGAGACGGAAGCACCGTCCGCAGGGGCGCCATGTTCGCGATCGCGATCCTTGCCGCCACGCCGACGCCGACGCTTGCGGCGCTTGCGGTCGCGGCCTTCGCCTTCCTCACCACCGGCAGCGGGCCGCGGCTGCTGTTGCTGCGGCTGCTGGCGTGGCTGTTCTGCCTGGATCGGCGCCTCGTCGTCTTCCTCGATGACGGCAATCTCATCCTCGGGCTCGTCCGGCTCGACATAGGCCGGGAAGCTGCGCGCCTCGACAAAGCCTTCCGGCTTTTCAGCCAACGCGCCGCGGAAGATCGCATAGTGCTGCGAACCCACCGAATCGTCGGCCTCGACGGTGATCGTCAGCCCGAAGCGGCTTTCGAGTTCCACCAGCGTGCCGCGCTTGTGGTTGAGCACGTAGAGTGCTGTCGCCGCCGGCGTCCGCACCGTGATGTGGCTGCGCGAATCCTTGAGCAGGAATTCCTCGATCGCCCGCACCACCATCAGCGCGACCGACGAATCGGAGCGCACATGGCCGGTGCCGCCGCAATGCGGGCAAGGCTTCATGGTCGATTCCAGCACGCTGGCGCGGATGCGCTGGCGTGACATCTCCATCAGGCCGAAATGCGAGATACGGCCGACCTGGATGCGCGCACGATCGTTCTTGAGGTGATCCTTCAGCCGCTTCTCGACGGAGCGGTTGTTGCGGTTCTCCTCCATGTCGATGAAGTCGATGACGATCAGGCCGGCAAGATCGCGCAGCCTTAGCTGACGCGCGACTTCCTCGGCCGCTTCC
>NZ_RZPB01001276.1:0-1016 GCF_003998535.1 Mesorhizobium sp. M7A.F.Ca.AU.002.02.1.1
ATTTCTCGGTTCCCCCCGGCGGCATCGGCGACGGGTTCGACCTGTCGGCATTGCTGCCGCCGACCGCCTTGCAGTTTGGGCTTCTGGATCGCCGCGAACTGTTCCCGTCCATCGTCGACAGGCCGGTTTCAGTGGTGGCCACGTCACTGCTTGCCCCGACCGAAGCGGCCAGTGAAACTGGCCTCGATGGCAACCAGACACAATCGCCTGGCAGCGACGCGCCAAGCAATTCCGAAACCTCAGGCATCGGAACGATCAGCATCGACGCACCGGATGGAATCGGGTCGATCGTTATCAACGGTGTCGCCGTCACCGGCGTCGGCCAGCAGATCCCGGGCCAGTTCGGCTATTTGGAGATCGTCTCCTACAATCCGAGCACGGGTGCTATCCAATACAATTACACGGTGACCGAATCGGTCACTCATCCCGAGCACACGAACGGGTTCGATCCCAACGACACGGTTCCGGACAATTTCAGCATCACTGTCACGGACGTCGACGGCGATTCGGCCAGCACCACCTTTGCCGTCGCCATCGTCGACGACGTGCCGACCGCGGTTGCCGATACGGACAGCGTGACGGAAGACGGCGTGACGGTCGCGGACGGCAACGTGATCACGGCCAGCGGCGGCGCGGACGCGAATGTGACGGACGGCGTCGCCGACGTTAAGGGCGCGGACGGGGCGACGGTAACGGGCGTCGAGGCAGGCACGGTCACATCGGCCTCGGGCCATGTCGGGTCGGCCGTGGCGGGCAGTTACGGTTCGATCACGATCGATGCGGACGGCCACTACAGCTACACGCTGAACAACGGCGCTGCGGCGGTCCAGGCGCTGACCACCGGCCAGCATCTGACGGACACGTTCACGTATACGCTGACCGATGGCGACGGCGACACCTCGACGACAACGGTCGAGATCACCATCAACGGCACCAACGACGTGCCGCAGGTCGTCGTTGACCAGGGCAACCCGGCCGGCGCGCATGATCAGGTCTATGAAGCAGGTCTGGCGGCG
>NZ_RZPB01001277.1:0-1015 GCF_003998535.1 Mesorhizobium sp. M7A.F.Ca.AU.002.02.1.1
GCCTGGCCATGTGCGTGTCGTGGAGATGTCCACCAATGATTCCTGGCTGCGCGACAGCGGTCCCAACTTCGTCGTCAACGATCAAGGCGACGTGCGTGGCGTCGATTGGATCTTCAACGCCTATGGCGGTTTTGACGGCGGCCTCTATTCGCCATGGGACCTGGATGACCTTGCGGCGCAAAAAGTGCTCGAAATCGAGAACATGGATCGCTACCGCGCACCTCTGATCGCCGAGGGTGGCGGGTTGCAGTGCGACGGTCAGGGCACGCTCATCACGACGGAGCAATGCCTGCTCAACCGAAATCGCAACGCTCATCTCGGCAAGGCCGAGGTGGAGCGCCAGCTTGGCGACTATCTCGGTGTCGACACCGTCATCTGGCTGCCACGCGGCTTTGCCTTCGACGAGACCGACGGCCATGTCGACGACGTCTGCTGCTTCGTGCGCCCCGGCGTGGTCGTGCTGAGCTGGACCGACAATCGGGACGACCCACAATATGAGATCGTGCGCGAAGCCGAGGCGGTGTTGCGTTCGGCTCGTGATGCGAAGGGCCGCGCGCTGGAAGTTCACCGGCTGCCCCATCCCTTGCCGATCGAGATGACGCCGGAAGAAAGCGACAGCGTGGACCGGCTGGATTCGACCTGGGCGCGACCGGCCGGAAACCGGATCGCGGCGAGCTACATCAACTACTATCCGGGCAACAGCGTCGTGGTGGTGCCGCAGTTCGGCTGCGATCTCGATGTGAAGGCCAAGCGGACGCTGGCCGAGCTGTTTCCCGACCACCGAATAGTCGGCATCGAAAACTCGCGAGAGATCCTGCTGGGCGGCGGCAATGTCGCCTGCATCACCTTGCCGGTCTATGCCCCGCAACGACGTTGAGGGACGGAGCATGCCGAGAACACATAGCGAAAACGGAGGACATTCATGCGCGCTCTGATCTTCTCAACCCTGCTTGCCTGCGGCGTCTGCGCAAATGCGGCTTCGGCGGACGAGGAAAAGATCGTCAACGTCTACAAC
>NZ_RZPB01001278.1:0-1008 GCF_003998535.1 Mesorhizobium sp. M7A.F.Ca.AU.002.02.1.1
CCGGCGGTCTGGGCAATCGCTTGCCGCAATGCCGGCTCGATCAGGTCGAAGGCGGCGGCGCTGACGCCGACCATGGCGACCGGCGCCGGATCGATCAGCGCGAACAGGCTGCCGAGGCCGTAGCCGAGCGCTTCGCCGGCCTTGCGATAGGCTTCCCGTTCGGGTCCGTCCCTTTCGCGGGCGGCGGCAGCCAGGGCGCGCATGTCGGCATCGCTGACATCGGCGACGGGTTCTGCATCCTCGCCCATCTGCCGCGCGTTGCGCCAGATGGCATAATTGCCGGCATAGGCTTCGACGCAGCCGCGCCGTCCGCAGCGACACAGCGCCCCGTTCGGCCGATGAATCATGTGGCCGAATTCGCCGCCCGAGGAATGGGTGCCGGTGAACAATTCGCCCTTCAGCACCAGCCCCATGCCGATGCCGTGCGACAAAAGGATAGCGATGAAATCGTCGCGGTAACGATCGGGGTCGCGCCAGCGCAGCGCCACCGCCATCATGTTGCAATCGTTCTCCATAATGGCTGGGATGCCGAACTCGTCTTCGAATATGTCGGCGAAGGCGATGTCGGTGTGCGGCGTGATCGGCGACCACAGCATGGCGCGGGCACGGGTGTCGGTGATGCCCTGGACGGCCAGCGCGATACGGGCGATGCTGCGCACGTCCAGGTCGGGATCTTCCAGGCGGCGCCGCACGATTGCCGTGCACTCACCGATCAGCGAGTCGCGCGACATCGTCAGCGTGTCGAGCCGGCGCTGTTCCTCGGATATTACCTGGCCGGCATAGTCGATGACGGCGACCGAGAGGAAGTTCAGCGACAGCACCACGGTCATTACCGCGGCCGCTTCCGGATTGAGGCTGAGGCCGACCTGCGGACGGCCGCGTTTGAGCGAGCCGGCCTCGCTCGGCTTGCTTTCGGTCAGGATACCTTCGACGATCAGGTCGGATGAGATCGCCGAGATCGTCGAATGGCTGAGGCTTGTGGTTGCGGCGATCTCGGCGATCTCATCC
>NZ_RZPB01001279.1:0-1001 GCF_003998535.1 Mesorhizobium sp. M7A.F.Ca.AU.002.02.1.1
CCTATGGCAACGCCAACGAGATCGTCAAGGAAATGGCCTATGAGGTGCTGCCTGTGGTCAGACACACGCCGGTGCTGGCCGGCGTCAACGGCACCGACCCGTTCGTCATCATGCCGCTGCTATTGGCAGAGCTGAAGACGATGGGCTTTTCCGGCGTGCAGAATTTTCCCACCATCGGCCTGTTCGACGGCAGCATGCGGCAGAGCTTCGAGGAAACCGGCATGGGCTTCGGCCTCGAGGTCGACATGATCGCCGAGGCGCACAAGCTCGATCTCTTGACCACGCCCTATGTCTTCAACCCGGATGAGGCCCGCGCCATGACCAAGGCCGGTGCCGACATCGTCGTCGCCCATATGGGTGTGACGACAGGCGGCTCGATCGGCGCCACGTCAGCCAAGTCGCTCGACGACTGCATTCAGGAGATCGACGCCATCGCCAATGCCGCGCGCTCGGTGCGCAAGGATGTCATCCTGCTTTGCCATGGCGGCCCGATTTCGATGCCCGACGACGCCCGTTACATTCTCTCCCAGGCCAAGGGCCTGCACGGCTTCTATGGCGCCAGCTCGATGGAACGGCTGCCGGCGGAAGCCGCGATCGCCAAGCAGACGGCCGATTTCAAGGCCGTCGCGCTCGGCGGCCAGAAGACCACATTCAAGAAAAAGAAGGGATGAGTGAGATGACCGACAAGAGCAAAGTGTTCGTGTACCCGAAGGACGTCAGCGCCTTCGGCTTCGACTGGGGAAAATTGGCGCTGACGGTGGCGCCCGAAGTGAATGGCGCAACCCGCTTTTCCGGCGGGGTCGTCGACCTGCCTTCCGGCAAGGGCCACACGCGCCACAACCATCCGGGCGCGGAAGAAATCATCTTCGTCATCTCAGGCCATGGCGAACAGATGGTCGAGGACGAGAAGGGCAATCCGATGGTCGAGAAGGTCGGCCCCGGCTGCACCATCTACGTGCCGGAAAGCCGCTTTCATTCGACGCTCAACACCGGCGACGGGC
>NZ_RZPB01000127.1:0-11372 GCF_003998535.1 Mesorhizobium sp. M7A.F.Ca.AU.002.02.1.1
GCACCGGCCACCATCTGCGGTGTCGGCCTGCTCGTCGCTGCCGCCGGGCTTGTCTGGCTGAGCCTGACACCACCGGTCGATAGTGCGCTGATGGCGCCGCTGATGCTGATCGGCGTCGGCATCGCTCTGCCCTGGGGATTGATGGACGGGCTTGCGGTCAGCGTCGTGCCAAGGGAGCGCGCCGGCATGGCGGTCGGCATCTTCAACACCACCCGCGTCGCCTGCGAGGGTGTGGCGCTGGCGATCGTCATGGCGACGCTTTCCGGCTTTGCCGCCGCGCAGCTCGCCGCATAAGGAATGGCATCTTCGACGGACGCAGCGGCGGCAGCCCAGTTGCTGGTGACCGGCAATCTCGGCGAAGCAGCACAACATTTGCCCCAAGCCGGAGCCATTGTTCTGGTCCAGGCCTACGAGACGGCGTTCGACAGGCTGCTGATCGTGTTGGCGGCGATCACCGTCGTCACCGCCCTTGTCGTCTTCCTTGGCCTGCGTCGCGTATCGGCTTCGGAGCGCGAAACCGCCCTGCCGGCATGCCAGGAAGGGTAGCCGTCAGCGGACGGGCCTCCCTATCAATCCAGCCTGTGCATCAGGTCGTCATCCAGCCAACGGCCGAAGAAATAGACCAGTTGCTTGTGCCACCACGGCCAGTCGTGGCTGACATCGCCGCCCCAGTAATCGACCCAGGCGGGAATGGATTTGTCGCGCAGGATCTGTTCCAACCTGCGCGTCTCGACCAGCATCCGCTCTTCCCAGGCGCCCTGCCCGCAGCAGAAGATCAGCCTGAGCGTCTTCAGCCGGGCCAGCAGTTTGGGATCGACGATGCCGGGCAGATAGTCGAGCGGCGAGTTGTAGAAGATATCGCCCTCGAGCGCCCTGCCGAAAAAATCGCGCGCCGAATAGACGCCCGACAGCGCGATGACGCCGCTGGCGAGTTCGGGAAAGCGGAAGACGAAGTTCGAGGAGTGATAGCCGCCCATCGAACAGCCCGAGAACAGCGGCTTCAGCTTGCGCCCGCCATTGGCCTGCTCGGCCGTGGACAGGAAGTCCGGCAGCGCTTCCTCGCGCACATAGCGGAAATAGGCCTCGTGGCGGGCAATGCGATGGGCCGCGTCGGCATGCTTGTCGAAGAAGGATTCCGAATCGACGCCGTCGACCGTGAACAGCTGGATGCGGCCGGTGTCGATGAATTCGGCCAGTGCGCCCACCCCGCCGGAATCCTCGAACTGGTAGAACCGGCCCTGCGAGGTCGGAAACACCACCACCGGCCGGCCGGCATGGCCGTAGCGCTTGTATTCCATGTCGCGGCCGAGTTGGCTCGAGAAATTCTTATGATAGGAAATGTCCATCGCCTCACGCCTTTTCCGCGTGGATGTACGCGACCGCTTCGCGCAGCGCTGCTTCGTCTTTCGAGCGCATCTGGTAGGCGTAATTTCCCATGGCGCGGCTGAAAACCTCTTCGATGGCCTGATGGTGGACGATCTTGTCGCGGTGCGCGGCTAGCACGTCCTCATGGCTGTGCAAATAGTGGAGGCGTCGCTTGCGGCTGGCATAGGCGGTGAAATATTTGCCCTCGTAAGGGCCGCCGGCGGCATCCCTGACCACCATGTCGGCCCACGCCGCATAGACATCGATGTCGAACGTATAGTTGATCGCATCGGTCATCCAGGCGCCGGGCGGGCGCATGTTGACCTCCAGCGCGATGACACGGTCGTCCTTGGTCTCGAACAGCTCGATGTGGAAGAAGCGTTCACGCACGTCGAATGCTTTCAGGATCTTTCGACCGGCCTCCTCGACCGCCGGGTTGATTCTGGGAAAGCAGGTATAGCTCATGTGGCGGTCCTTGTTGACCACCTCCATGACGCTCTGGTCGTAGCGGTGGCTGGCCGCCAGCACCACCTCGCCGTCGCGGTTGACCAGCCCGTCATAGGTCACCACCAGCCCCTCGATGAACTGCTCCATGACGAAGGTCACGTCCTCGGGCTTGTCCCGGAAGAACTGGTCGAGCTCCTTGGCGTTGGAGATCTTGAAGGTGTTCGATGCGCCGGAACCGCTGTCGGGCTTGACCACCACCGGATAGCCAACGCGCCGGATGAAGGTCATGGCCCCGGCGCGGTCGGAACATTTGCGCTGCGCGATGGTGTCGACGCCGCTCTTGCGGAAGAAGGCACGCATGCGGCTCTTGCGCTTCAGGTTCTTCACGAAATCGAGCTTGGTGCCGTAGATGTTGAAATCGGTGCGGATGTTGGCTTCCAGCTCCAGCCAGTGTTCGTTGAGCGATTCAAAGCGGTCGATGCGGCCCCACTTGTGGATGAAATGCCCCATTGCCCGGAACACCGGATCATAGTCCTCCATGTCGGCGACACGGTAGTACTCGCTGAGCGCCGCCTTCAGCTTGGCGTCGAGCGCGTCATAGGGCGCGTCGCCGATACCGAGCAGCCTGGCCCCGGCCTTCTTCAAACGGTCGCAGAAATCCGCGCCATTGGCGGGAAAATGCGGCGAGAAGAACACGAAATTCATGGACGACCCCTCCCGGCGACTGGACATCGCAACCCGTCGCCCAAGTCTGGCGCATTTGCCGCGCCTGGGGAAGAGCACGCGCGTCGGGGTGCCGCCCGTCTCAACCAGCCGACAGACAAATCGGACAACTCATCTGCTGCCTAATCCGGACGACTGCTTACGACACGGCCTGCCGAACTCAGCTGAACAAAGGCCTGGCGGCGGCAGTCAGTTCGGCGGTGTTGGCAGCCTTTGTGCCGAAAGTTTTTAATGATAGGAATTTTTTCTTGACTCCCTGCCCTCAGCTAAGGTACATTTTCATCCATGGTGCTGATTTGCGCCAGTGACCCGCCGCACAGGCGGGTTTTTCGTTTGACGCTTCGTCGGCCAACGCGCCGGCAAAGGCTCCGAAGAAGCCCGTTAACCCGGATTCGTTGTCCTGCACGGCCTGCGGCCCGCTTCATCCCCAGCCTCCATTCGCTGGCTATGAAACCGGACAACTCACGTGCTAATCCGGACAACTCATGTGCTTACGACACGGCCCGCGGCCCACTTGCCTCCCACAAGCCGCTCCTGTAAGAGAACCGCCATGAACACGCGCGCCAGCAACGCTTCCCGTCCGACCGGTTTTTCCGGCGAGACCGTGCGCGCGCTGGCTTCGACCCTGCTTCTTCTCGGCCTTATCGGCGATCGCCGGGTTCGCTGAAGGAGCGCCCGGCGGTCGAACCGCCGCGCAAGCGCATGCTCCTTGGCAATCACATCAAGCGAACGAAATTCTGGTAAAGGCGCCGCTCGCCATCAATCCACCTGAAGGTGGATCCATGAGCCGCCGGGAGAAACGACGATGAACGCACGAGAAGAGATCCGCTCCTATGCCGCGGTAGCCGACACGGATTCGGCCAAAGGCATGCACGACGCGGCTCGCAAATATCAGCCCTATCCGACCGTCGGTCTCACCGATCGCACCTGGCCCTCGAAGGTTATCGACAAGGCGCCGATCTGGTGCTCGGTCGACCTGCGCGACGGAAACCAGGCGCTGATCGATCCTATGGGCCATGAGCGCAAGGCACGCATGTTCGGCCTGCTGCTCGACATGGGCTTCAAGGAGATCGAGATCGGCTTCCCGTCGGCATCGCAGACCGATTTCGACTTTGCCCGCTGGTGCATCGAGGAAGGCAACGTACCCGCCGATGTCTCGCTGCAGGTGCTGGTGCAGTGCCGGCCGGAGCTGATCACCCGCACCTTCGAGGCGCTGAAGGGCGCCACCAACCCGATCGTCCATTTCTACAATTCGACCAGCGAATTGCAGCGTCGCGTCGTCTTCGAGAAGGACGTCGGCGGCATCAAGCGGATCGCCACCGACGCCGCCAAGATGATCACCGACATGGCGGCCAAGGCCGGCGGAGGCTTTCGTTTCGAGTATTCGCCGGAAAGCTTTACCGGCACCGAGCTGGAAGTTGCGCTGGAGATCTGCAACGCCGTCACCGAGATCGTCAGGCCGACCGCTGACAACAAGCTGATCATCAACCTGCCCTCGACGGTCGAGATGTCGACACCCAACATCTATGCCGATCGCATCGAGTGGATGTGCCGCAACCTCGACAACCGGGAGAACCTGCTGGTCTCGCTGCATCCGCACAATGACCGCGGCACCGGCATCGCCACCACCGAGCTCGGCCTGATGGCCGGCGCCGACCGTGTCGAAGGCACGCTGTTCGGCAATGGCGAGCGCACCGGCAATGTCGACATCGTCACGCTGGCGCTGAACATGTACACGCAAGGTGTCGATCCGTTGATCGACTGCTCGGACATCAACCGGATGAAGGACGTCTATGAATATTCGAACCAGTTGAAGATCCCCGAGCGCCACCCCTATGTCGGCGAACTCGTCTACACCGCCTTTTCCGGTTCGCACCAGGATGCCATCAACAAGGGCATGAAGGCGCTGAAGAAGGCCAATACGAGTCTGTGGGAAGTGCCCTATCTGCCGATCGACCCGGCCGATGTCGGACGCAGCTACGAAGCCATCATCCGCATCAATTCGCAGTCCGGCAAGGGCGGCATCGCCTATGTGCTGCAGGCCGATTACGGCCTCAATTTGCCGCGCAACCTGCAGATCGAGTTCAGCCAGGAAATCCAGGCGATCACCGATGCCGAGGGCAAGGAAGTGCCGGCCAGGCGCATCTACGAGCGCTTTCTCGAGACCTATGTCGACCAGCCCGGCGCGCGGCTGAAATTCCTCGATCACCACACCTATCCCAGCACCGAGATCAAGGGCCGGCGCGTCGTCGAGGCGGTCATCCTCGACAACGGCAAGGAACTGACGATATCGGGCACAGGCACCGGCCCGATCGACGGCTTCGTCGATGCGCTGTCACGTCATCTCGGTGTCGAGATGTCGGTGCTCGACTATTCCGAGCACTCGATGCAGCGCGGCTCGAACGCGTCGGCCATTTCCTATGTCGAGATGGAATATCCCGGCGGCAAGCTGTTCGGCGCAGGCATCAACACCAACATCGTCGCCGCCTCGCTGGAAGCAGTGATGTCCGCCGCCAACCGTATCGTCGG
Source organism: Mesorhizobium sp. M7A.F.Ca.AU.002.02.1.1 (assembly GCF_003998535.1). Classification (NCBI taxonomy): domain Bacteria; kingdom Pseudomonadati; phylum Pseudomonadota; class Alphaproteobacteria; order Hyphomicrobiales; family Phyllobacteriaceae; genus Mesorhizobium; species Mesorhizobium sp. M7A.F.Ca.AU.002.02.1.1. The sequence goes on from NZ_RZPB01000127.1 coordinate 5,065, forward strand.
CAAAAAAGCCGGCTGACGCCCGACGGGAACAAAGATCGGAACCGTCCAATCTGGTGATCGGTTCCGACCTTTCGGGCCGTTAACCACCGCGGAATTATCCGGTGGGTACGTGATCGCATAATGGGGTGTATACTTGTGTGGTGGTGCGGGACCTATATGATCGCGCCTCAACCTGTGCCGACTTCGAGAGGATCGACACTTGCAGCATGCCACGCCTGCCGCCCCCGCAGTGCGCGAGACACTGGAGCGACTGCTTGCCAGCCAAACGTTCGGCCGATCCGAACGCGCGCGCAAGCTGCTACGCTATCTTGTCGAACGTGAACAGGCCGGCGAAGCCGACAGGCTCAAGGGCTTTTCCATTGCCATGGATGTTTTCGGCAAGGACGGCGATTTCGACCCGTCCACCGATGCCGTGGTGCGGGTGCAGGCAGGCAGGCTGCGCGAGCTTCTGCAGCACTATTTCGCCAATGAGGGAATTGCCGAACCGGTCCGCATCGCCATTCCGCGCGGCGGCTATGTTCCTGCCTATGAATCGAATGCGATCCGCCTGCCGGATATTGCCGAGGCTGTTCCCGAACTCAGGCTGGACGGCGCCGCATCCGCCGATCGGTCAAACGAAGCCGGCACGGGCACGCCGGAGGCGATGTCTCTGACTTCCGTACCGACTTCGCCTGCCCCCTCGGTGGCGCGCCATCTCCGCTTTTTCTGGATGGCGATCGCCCTGGTCATCGCCATGCTGGGCGTACTGATCCTTCGCCAGGGCAGCACTGCCTTGCTGGCAGGCGGCGACATCTCGGCAACGCCGGAGACCGCTGGCGCAACCGCAAGCATCACATCGTCGGCAAGGGCTGACGCCCTGCCGCAAGTCTATATCGGACTCAAGGCTGACGGCTCCGACGCCAGCCGTGTCGCCGCATCGCTGCGCGCCGGCCTGAGTGGCTTCGATACGATCGACTTCATCGGCCGCGACACCGTCAACGATCCAGCCGACGACGCTGCGAGCTTCATATTCGACATCCTGCCCGGACCGGACGCGGGCGATATCACGATAGAACTGCAAAGCATGGCGTCCGGACGGGTGCTTCTATCGCGCAATCTCACCCCTGCCGACAGCGCACCTGCGGCGGTCGAAGACCGTATTGCCGACATGCTGAGCTCGGCACTCCCCGCCTCCGGCACCATCTACAACTATATCGAGCAGACCGGCACGCCAAACGGTCTGACGCAGTGCCTGCTGCTCAACGGCAAATATTACCTCGACCAGAACGCCAGGACCCATGAGGCGGCCTATCGTTGCCTCGAGAAGCTGGCCAATGGTGGAACCAAGTCCTCGCTCGTCTATTCGGAACTTGCTTCCCTGCATCTCGAGGCGGTGTCCGATCATTACGCCTATCCGCCCAACGCGACGATTGAAACAGCCGTCGAGTTTGCCCATCGCGGCGTGCAGATGGGTCCGACCAGCCCTTATGCGCATCGCGCCTACGGCTATGTCAGTTCGCACCTCGGCAATACGGACGAATCAATCCGCTGGATGCGCAAGGCCTATGAACTCAACCCCTACGATCTCGGCATGGCCGCCGCTTACGGTTACGGGCTGATCTTCGCCGGACGCTACGCCGAGGGAACGCCGATCCTCGATCATGCGGCGGAGACCTTCAGCGGACACCCGACATGGTGGGACTATGGGCTGTTCGTCGGTGAGCTCATGCTCGGCGACACGAACAAGGCAGTCGCGGCCAGCATGGCACTGAGAACGACCGCAACGAAATCACACTATCTGGCGGCACGGCTGATCGGCGCCAAGGCTGCCGGACAGGACCATCTGGTGAGCACGCTGCTGAAACAGTTGACCACCGAGTTCCCCAAATTTGCCGCCGATCCGCGGGCGACTTTCGTCGAGCGGAAATATCCGGCCGACCTGACCGACCGGCTGGTTCAGGCGCTGCGCGCTGCCGGGCTCGGCAGCCCGAGCTGACATCATCGACGTCCGCGCACTGGCTGCGCCGTGTCCCGATGGATTTACTGCGCTCCGATCGCCGAATGCCGGTTGATCCCCAAGTTCTGTACACAACCGTACAAATCGCGAAAATTTTACTGGTCATCATGTCGGACTAGGAGCAATTCAGCCACGATTGGTGTCGCGCATTCTGCAATAACAAAAAATCAGCTTTCATGACCGCATCACTTTTTGCCGCCGAAGAGGGTGTTGGCTCGAAGGCCATCGTCCTGCTGCACGGTTTCGGCGGCTGCCACGATGTATGGCGCGAGGTGATTTCCGCCCTGACGCCTTCCACGCATACGCTGGCCTATGATCTGCCTGGGCATGGGATGTCGCTCGACTTTCCCGCCGCCGGTCCGGCCAGGGTGGCGGCCAAGGCCGTGCTGACCGACCTCTCGGAGCGTCGGCTGAAGCGCGTTCATCTCGTGGGCCACTCGATGGGTGGTGCCGTGGCGGCGCTGATGGCGCTGGCCGAGCCCGAAAAGATAGCCTCGCTGACGCTTCTGGCGCCGGGCGGCCTTGGCCCCGAAATCAACGGGCCGCTGTTGCGCCGCTATGCCGAAGCCGCGGATCGGTCCGAGATCCGCTCCTGCCTCTCCCAGATGTCGGGACCTTCTGCCCTGCCGCTCGAACATACGGTGGACATCCTTTGGGAAATGCGCAGGCGACCCGGCCAACTCGAAAAGCTGGTCGGGATCGCGGCCGCCATGACCGTGGACGATCGGCAAGGCGTCATCCCGCACGATCGCCTCGATCGGCTGAACATGCCGGTAATGGTGGCATGGGGAACCAGCGATGCGGTGCTGCCCTTTACCCAGGCGGATGACCTGCCGGCGCATTTTCACGTGCACCACGTGCTGGAGGCGGGCCATATGCTGGCCGAGGAAGCACCCGACCTCGTTGCCGAGATCATTCGCCGCAACACCAGCCGCCGCGCCAGGCCGCACCGCCAGAAATTCGCCGCCGCAGCCAGCTGACCTTTTCGCGCACGACGACCCTCCTGAGCACCCCGACGCCGTCGATCTCGCCAGTGCATTTTGCCGGCGGCTGTGTTAACCCAGTGTTAACCAAACCCACGAGGCAGACGCCGATGAAGGAAGCAGGCGAGAAGACCATCGACCAGTCGAAGAAACTGTCCGATGCCATCCGTGATGTCAAAAATGCCTTCGCCGACCGCGACGATGTCGTCGTCGACATGCGCGAGGCGCATCGCATGCGCCTCGATCTGCTTGCCGCCGAGCTGGCGCCGGTTTTTGCCGATGTTCCGGCCGACATGGACAATTTCGACTTTGTCGTCTCGTCCGGCTTGCAGCCGCGCCTGTGGATCGACGCCATCAGCCATGTCGCCATGGGGCGCGACCGCCGCACCTATCGCTTCCTCAAGGACACCCGCATCGGCCGGGTGGTGCTTGCCGAATCCACTGAGATGAAATCGGTTGCCGATTCCGTGACGCGCTATGTCGCCGAGCGCATCGTCGAGCGTCAGAGGATGCTGGAAGGCGGCGTCGAACCCGCCGTCGCCGGCCTGAAACGTGCGTATGTGCCAGAAGCCGAACCGCCGCTGCGCGCGACGGAGCGCGGCAAACGCTGGTCGGCCCTTCTGTCCGGGCTTGGCCTGGTCGCTGCCGGCGCATTGGTCGGCCTTGTGGTGTCGGTCGTCCTGTTCTGGGACCGCATCATGGCCATGGTTGTCAATTTGCGGCCATAGCGGCCTCGGCGCCAAGCTCCACCGTCTGCAGATCGGATGGCGGTATGGACGGCCCGGTCAGGCCGCGCCGTGTCAGCCGGATCCGCCAGTTTCCCTTTTCACCGTCGATGTCGAACAGATTATACTGCGCCGCCGGGTGCTTGCCACCCGGCGCCTGGCCGGCGGCAGCGACACCGACCGCCGGGATCCTGACGCCTCGACCGCCGATGAAGAACAGCGACGGCAGATGCGAATGGCCGTGCAGCACAAGGTCGGCGCCATGGCGGCGAATGATCTTGTTGAAGCGGGCGATGCCGAACAGCCGCTTGTGCTGCGGGACCGCGCCGCGCACCGGCGGATGATGGATCATGATGACGCGGAACAGCCCCTGTCCGGCAGTGTCCTGGAGGATTTTGCCGAGCCTATCCCCCTGGCCTTCCATGAAAAACCCATTGGCCATGAAGGGTGCCGTGGCGCGCGCCGTCGAGACGCCGATCAGCGCGACATTGCCGCGTACACGCAGATAGGGGAAGGCGTTGCGGTCGACCGGCGTGTTGACGCCGTCGCCGCTCATCCACGCCGCCCAGGACCGGCAGACCTTGTCGAAGGCGCCTGGCACATAGGCGTCGTGATTGCCCGGAACGACCGAAACATCATGCGGCGGCCCCAGCGTCTCCAGCCAGTGCCTGGCCATCTCGATCTCGCCGTCGAGCGCCAGATTGACCAGGTCGCCGGTGACGGCGAGGTGATCAGGCGTGTTCGCCTTGATGTCGGCGACGATCGTGTCAATGACCGCATCATGCATATGGCGGCGGCGGTTGCGCTGCCAGTTGACATAGCCGAGCACGCGCTTGGAGGCGAGATCGCGATAGGATACATCGGGGAGCGGCCCCAGATGGACATCGGAAATATGCGCGAGCCTGAACATACAACCTTCATAGGCGACCCGCGCGCGGCTTTCCACCCACGGTTTCGCTATCAATGACGAGCCCTGAAGATGCCTTCCGCCAGACCGGCTGGCCAGGGTTGAGGGCCAGGCTGTTCCATCTCTATTTCGTGCTGCGGAGGCCGATGACGCTTGGCGTGCGCGGCCTGATCCACGACACAGCGTCCAGATCCGTCTTCCTTATTCGCCATACCTATGTACCGGGCTGGCAGCTTCCCGGCGGCGGCGTCGAAGTCGGCGAGACGATGAACGAGGCGCTGGCCCGTGAACTGGCCGAGGAAGGCAACATCGCACTGACCGCCCCGCCGGTGCTCAAATCGATGCATTTCAACCGCCGCTCCAGCCGCCGCGATCATGTCGGCCTTTATCTGCTCGAGCATTTCAGCCAGACGGCGCCGAAGCTGCCGGACCACGAGATCGCCGAAGCCGGCTTCTTCCCGCTCGACCGCTTGCCGCGGGGCACGACGCCGGCGACGCTGCGCCGGATCGCCGAGGTTTTTGACGGCGAGCAGCCCTCGCCCTACTGGTAGGTCAGGCCGCCGCTTTCTCGAAGCGGGCCCGGTCATGCCGTGCGGCATAATCGAGATCCGGTCCGACAGGCACGATCCGCGTCGGATTGATCGTCTGGTGGCTGCCGTAATAATGAGCCTTGATGTGATGCATGTTCACCGTCCCGGCCACGCCAGGGACCTGATAGAGATCGCGCAGATAGTTGGACAGGTTCGGGTAGTCGGCGATGCGGCGCAGATTGCATTTGAAATGGCCGACATAAACCGGATCGAAGCGCACCAGCGTGGTGAACAGCCGCCAGTCGGCCTCGGTGATACGACCACCGACGAGATAGCGCTGTTTTGCCAGTCGCTCCTCCAACGTATCCAGCGCCGAAAACAGCTCGCCGAAAGCCTCTTCATAGGCGCGTTGCGTGGTGGCGAAGCCGGCGCGATAGACGCCGTTGTTGATGGCGGGATAGACCAGCGCATTGATGCGGTCGATCTCGCCGCGCAACGCCTTCGGATAGAAATCGAAGCTGGCGTCGCCCCAATCATCGAAGGCTGAATTCAGCATGCGGATGATTTCGGAAGACTCGTTGGAGACGATGGTCTGCTCCTTTTTGTCCCACAGCACCGGCACAGTCACCCTGCCCGAATAGGCGGGATCGGCCTTGGCATAGATCTGGTGCAGGAAGTCGAGGCCGTAGAGCGTGTCGCCCGTGGCGCCGTCCTCAGCTACGAACGTCCAGCCGTTGGCGCCCATGAAATGATGCACCACGGACACCGATATGATGCCCTCCAGCTTCTTCAGCGCACGAAAGATCAACGTCCGGTGGGCCCACGGACAGGCAAGCGAGACATAGAGGTGATAGCGGCCGGGCTCGGCCTTGAAACCGCGCGTCCGGCCTTCGGCAGGCGCCCCGCCAACGGTGATCCAGTCGCGCCATTGCGACTGCGCCCGCACGAACCTGCCACCATTGTCCGCCGTATCGTACCAGCGGTCCTGCCATCTTCCTTCGACCAGCAATCCCATGCGAATCTCCTTGCGTCCTGTTGGTTGATGTAGGCGCAAGGCTGCCCTGTCGAAGACGTCAGGTGCTGAACAGACCGTCACTTGGCCGAAATGACGGACAGAAACGGCCGATTGCAGCGGCGGGAAATTGATGCTAGCGGACAATCCGCATG
>NZ_RZPB01001280.1:0-994 GCF_003998535.1 Mesorhizobium sp. M7A.F.Ca.AU.002.02.1.1
CCTGCTTGTAATGGAATACGAGAGCCTACTTCACGAACCTGCCCAATGCCTGGGAGCGGTTTGGGATTTCCTGGGCGTTCCAGCGCTTGAGCCATCAGATAACGCCATCCTGCAGCGCCAGGAAACGCGACCGCTGGATCAAACGGTGGAGAACTTTGACGAGTTGCGGATTCACTTCGCACGGGGACCTTATTCAAGATTTTTTGACCTCGGAGATTCAATGCGCTCCTACGCTTAATCGCTTGTACCGCGTGCTCTGATGGGCGTGTAGGATATCCTGCAGTTTGCGCGCATTCCGTCGCAAAACTGACAAACCAAAGTCACCAAGACGACAGAGATATCGGCCGGCAGTCGATCTGCGGCAGACATCAAAGACACGGCCGCAAGGCGACCTGGTCAATTCCCTCTCTGGCGAAGCACTTCTTCAGACGCGATCTTTGGCGAGCCTTGAGTGCAAATTCCGGCAAAGGTGGAGGGTTCCAGTGCGCAACCCGCACCAATCTCGCTGGACGGGACAGGCCTCCAGTTGGCACGGCGCTTGCTCCGAGATGACAGCAGCGCTCGACCGGAGCGCAGCATGGGAGAAGGAGGAGCCCCCACCCCGATCCGGTCAGGGAGAGAGAAACGGTGTTGGTTCCAAGAGTCCCCCGCGCGATCGCAGCGCCCCGCAAGCCCCATTTTGCCCGGACCTACGTGCAGGTGCTTGCCGCCATAGTCCTGGGAGCCGCAATTGGCTACCTCTATCCGGAAACCGGCCAGAGCCTGAAGCCGCTCGGCGATGCCTTCATCAAAGTCGTCAAGATGATTATCGCACCTGTCATCTTCCTGACAATTGCGACCGGCATTGCCGGCATGAGCGATCTGCAGAAGGTCGGCCGAGTTGCCGCCAAGGCGATGGTTTATTTCCTCACCTTCTCGACACTTGCACTCGTTGTCGGACTGATTGTCGCGAATATCGTTCAACCTGGCGCCGGCCTCAACATCGATCCGGCCT
>NZ_RZPB01001281.1:0-991 GCF_003998535.1 Mesorhizobium sp. M7A.F.Ca.AU.002.02.1.1
ATTCTAAATAGGCTCAATTGGCTGGACATTCAAGCGAAACGCATCGCCGGAATGGCTGGCTGGCGGAATGTTTTTTGCGCGCCCCTGGGACGCGCCCGAAGGTGTGTTGAGATTCAGGTCAGGCCGGCATCACCTGAAAATCAGCACACCTCAGGCCAGGCTGTCTATTTCCTCGTCCGAAAGGTTCTGCGGCACGACAGTCACCGGGATCGGGAAGGCGGCACCCTTGCCGGCCACGGCGCCGACCAGCGGTCCCGGGCCTTCCTTGCCCGCACCGGCGGCCAGCACCAGGATGGCGATGTCCTGGTCTTCCTCGATCAATTTGTGAATCTCTTCCGTCGGCTTGCCTTCGCGGACCACCATCTCGGGCTCGATGCCGAGCTTCTGGCGCACCTTGTTGGCATAGCTGTCGAGTGCGGCGCGCGCCGTGGCGTTAGCTTCCTCGCGCATGATCTTCTCGACACCCAGCCAATGCTGGAAATCGTCCGGCACGATGACATAGAGCAGCACCAGCGTGCCGCTGGTGCTCTGCGCCCGTTTCGAGGCATAGGCGACGGCACGCTCGCATTCCGGCGTGTCGTCGATGATCGTCAGGAATTTCCTGCGATGGCCGGCTTCGCGGCTGAGGCGTTTGGAGACCATGTCTATCTACTCGGTGTCTTGCGGCGCAATCTGCCACTGCGGCGGACCGGCGGCAAGCCGCCGGCCTTGTGCCAGTGCACCCGATGTCGCGATCAGCCCTGCAGCAGGCCGATAATGTCGCGCACCGTCTTCATCGTCGCTTCGGCCAGCACGCCGGCGCGCTCGCCGCCGTCCTTGAGCACCGCGTCGACATAGGCGCGGTCATCCGAAATGCGGCGCATCTCGCTGGCGATCGGCGCCAGTTTTTCCACAGCAAGATCGGCCAAGGCCGGCTTGAACACGGAAAACTGCTGGCCGGCGAATTGCTTGAGCACATCCGCCTTCGACATCTCGGCGAGACCCGCATAGA
>NZ_RZPB01001282.1:0-990 GCF_003998535.1 Mesorhizobium sp. M7A.F.Ca.AU.002.02.1.1
GTTCTGTCGAGCTCCTTCGGCTTCGGCGGCCAGAACACTTGCCTTGTCATGGCGCGGGAACCGGTCTAAGCGACCTTTTTCAGCCAGACTGAACCGACAGGCCCCATGCGCGCATTGCAACTTATAGAGGACCGCCGTCTTGAGACGGTGGACCTGCCGCCTCCTCCACCGCCGGCACTCGGCGAAGTCACGCTGCGCATCAAGGCAGTAGCGCTGAACCATATCGACGTCTGGGGCTGGCGCGGCATGGCCTTCGCCAAGCGCAAGCTGCCGCTGGTCGTCGGCGCGGAGGCCTCCGGCGAGGTCGAGGCGGTTGGCCCCGGCGTTTCCAGCCTGCTGCCCGGACAATTGGTGTCGATCTATGGCGCGCGCACCTGCGGCCTCTGCCGAGCCTGCCGCGAAGGCCGCGACAACCTCTGCGAACATGTTTCGGGCGTGCACGGTTTCCATCTCGACGGTTTCGCGCAGGAGAAGATCAACCTGCCGGCCCGCCTGCTGGTCCCTGCCCCGCCCGGCGTGACCGACATCGGGGCGGCGGTGGCGCCCGTCACCTTCGGCACCGTCGAGCACATGCTGTTCGACAACGCCAGGCTTCAACCCGGCGAAACCATCCTTATCCATGCCGGCGGATCCGGCATCGGCTCGGCGGCCATCCAGTTGGCCAAGCGGATGGGTTGCACGATCATCACTACGGTCGGCTCCAACGACAAGATCGACAAGGCCAAGGCGCTCGGCGCCGACCATGTCATCAACTACCGCGACGACCGTTTCGAGGGCGTCGTGCGCAAGCTGACCAAGAAGAAGGGCGTCGACGTCGTCTTTGAACATGTCGGCGCCGACACATTCGCCGCCTCGATGCTGTGCCTGAAGCGTGGCGGCCGCCTGGTGACCTGCGGTTCGACCTCCGGCGTGTCGACGCAGATCAATTTGATGCAGCTGTTCCAGCAGCAATTGAAACTGCTTGGCTCCTTTGGCTGCCGCATGGAAAAC
>NZ_RZPB01001283.1:0-985 GCF_003998535.1 Mesorhizobium sp. M7A.F.Ca.AU.002.02.1.1
TGCTCGAAGTCTCGATGATCGCGTCGGTGGCGGGAGAGCTCGGCGAAGGCAAATTGACTGACCGGCGGCCGTTCCGCGCGCCGCACCACTCGGCCTCGATGGCGGCGATGGTCGGCGGCGGCATCCGCGCGCGGCCGGGCGAGGTGTCGCTGGCCCATCACGGCGTGCTGTTCCTCGACGAGTTTCCCGAGTTCACGCCGCAGACGCTCGATGCGCTGCGCCAGCCGTTGGAGACCGGCGACTGCATGATCGCGCGGGCCAACCATCGCGTCACCTATCCAGCGCGTATCCAGCTGGTGGCCGCGATGAACCCGTGCCGCTGCGGCATGGCCGGCGAGCCTGGTTATCGCTGCCTGCGCGGCGAGCGCTGCCGCACCGACTATCAGGCGCGCATTTCGGGCCCGCTGCTCGACCGCATCGATCTCAGGATCGAAGTGCCGGCGGTCTCGGCCAGCGACCTGATCCGGCCCGACCGGGCGGAGAAAAGTGCCGATGTGGCGATGCGCGTGGCACGCGCCCGCACCATCCAGCGCGAGCGCTTCGAGCGGCTCGGCGCCACCCGCGCCACCACCAACGCGCATTGCGCGCCCTCGGTCATCGAGGAGATCGCCATGCCGGACGCCGCCGGCCTGTCGCTGCTCAAGGACGCCAGCGAAAAGCTCGCCTTTTCGGCGCGAGCCTATCACCGGGTGCTGAAGGTGGCGCGGACACTCGCCGATCTCGACGCCAGCGAAACCGTCGGCCGCATCCATCTGGCCGAAGCGATTTCCTACCGCATGAGCTCGGAGCGGGTGGCGCAGGCGGCGTAGATCACTCGCCGCCCGACAAGCCGACTCTGCCACACCACCTTCCGCAATCACGCCATAACCGTCATCCGACGAATCGGCCATCTCCGCACTGCGGCGGACCTGATTGTCCGCTTGGTCGACGTCCTCACCACCCAACGGCCCCCACCGACCGGGCGCCGGCCGTTTCTCCGTCTTCG
>NZ_RZPB01001284.1:0-982 GCF_003998535.1 Mesorhizobium sp. M7A.F.Ca.AU.002.02.1.1
CATGCAGATGCATGTAAGAGCCGTAGAACAGCGGGTCGCCCTCCGACAGCACCGCAACCATTCTGCCGGCTTCGAGGTGCTCGGCGACCTTTTCGGCCGACTCCTCGTAGAAAGCCGTGATCTGCGAGCGGTAGTCGTCGTGGTCCCTGGCGATTTCGGTTGTGACGGGATAGAGCAGCGGCAATTCCGTCATTTCGGGCCGGAACTGCGCTTCGACGATGGCGCGGGCGTTGCTGTTGTTGCCGCGCTTGGCGAAATAGGCCACGACATCGGCCTCGGCCAGGATGCGGGCGGCTTTTAGGGTCAGCAGTTCGGGGTCGCCAGGACCGGTGCCGACGCCAACGAGGCGGCCTTTGAGAAAGGCGTTCACAGGCCAGGCCTCGCCAATGAATTGAGCGCGGCGGCGGTCATGGCACTGCCGCCAAGCCGGCCACGCACGATGGCGTAGGGAACGCCGTAGGAATTCTCGGCCAGCGCATCCTTGGATTCGGCCGCACCGACGAAGCCGACCGGCATGCCGATGATGGCCGCCGGCTTCGGTGCGCCATCGCGCAGTTTTTCCAGGAGATAGAATAGCGCGGTCGGCGCATTGCCGATGGCAACCACAGAGCCGGCCATGCGCTCGCCCCAGAGGTCGATGGCGGCCGCCGAACGGGTGTTGCCGATTTGCCTGGCAATTTCGTGCGTACGCGGGTCGCGCAAGGTGCAGATCACCTCGTTGCCCGCCGGCAGCCTGGCGCGGGTGACGCCATGCGAGACCATTTCCGCGTCGCAGAAGATCGGCGCGCCGGCCGCCAAAGCGGTGCGGGCGGCGGCAACGAAATCCTTGGAGAACACAAAATGATTTGAAGCTTCGACCTGGCCGCAGGCATGGATCATGCGAATGGCGACATCGGCCTCAGCTTCGGAGAAGCGCGACAGATCGGCCTCGGCGCGGATGATGGCGAAGGAGCGCTCGTAGATCGCCGTGCCGTCATGGATG
>NZ_RZPB01001285.1:0-982 GCF_003998535.1 Mesorhizobium sp. M7A.F.Ca.AU.002.02.1.1
AGGTAGAGCAGCCAAGCCGGACGGCGGGGCGGGGATATCGATCTTCACGGTATCGCCTGGCTCGATCGGCGTCGTTTCCTCAGCCGTGAGTTCTTGCGAGCCGCTGTCCGTCGTCCTCACGATCTTGAAGATCGGCTTGGCCCTTTCGGCGCGCTCTCTAAGGGCGAGCAGAGCAGGGGCCGTGACCTCGGTATCGTGCAACAACTGCACCGCGGTGTTGGCCTTGCTGGTCACTTCATTGAGCTGCAGTTGCGTCTCGCGCAAGGCAGCAGCGACTTCGCTGGCTTGGCTATTGCCGAGGTTGAGGATCTCGATGTCGGTCTTGCTTATCTCCTGCCTGACTCGCAAGAGCGAGGTCTCGGCAACCAACCTGTCGCTCTGCATCTGTGCGACCGTTCCCTGTAGAGAGAGTTCCCGCGGTGCAACCGCCAGCCCCTTCTGGACAAGGGCCGAAACACCCGCGAGTTCCTTCTGGATAAGTTCGATCTGTTGGTCGTGGAAGGCCATCTGCTGGCCGAGCGAGGTCAGTTCCTTTTCGAGGAAATCCTTGAGTTCGCGCAGGGCACGGAGTTGCGTCGCCATGGCGTCCTTGCGGACGGCGAAGATCTTGCGCTCCTGCTCCATCGCCACCGCGACCGTCTCGTTCGAAGCTCTGTCCTTCAGTTGCGCAGGGAAGGCGATGTCGTCGCTGCCAGCTAGTTCTGATTCCAGCCGTGCTTTGCGAGCGAGCAGACTGACGTTGCTCAGCGCCAACAAACCCACATCGCCCTGACCCACGATGACTTCACGCTCGAGCCTCGACATGTCTTCCTCGCGTGTTCGCAGGCCGCCGGCGATTCCCAGCGCCTGCAGCACCGTCAGCCCGGGCCTGTAGGGGAACTCGCCTGGCTGCGTGACGTAGCCGACAATGTAGAACGGCCTGTACTGGACAATCTCGACAGCGACATCCGGCTGGCGGCCGAGGCCCATGTGCTGCATCAGG
>NZ_RZPB01001286.1:0-981 GCF_003998535.1 Mesorhizobium sp. M7A.F.Ca.AU.002.02.1.1
ATGGCGCGCCGCGCCGCGTTGACATCCCTGGCTTCGATCGCGGCAAGGATGGCGCGATGCTCGCGCTGCATGCGGTTGAGGTATTTTTCCCGCTCGGCTTCGGTCATCCGGTCGAGCCGCGTCCATTGGCGCGGGATCATGGCGCTGCCGAACGTGTCGAACAGCCGGGTGAAATTGGGGTTCTGCGTTGCCGCGAGAATGGCGCGGTGGAAACCAAAGTCCTCTTCCGAGCCGGAGCCGCCGGCACGCACCGCCGCTTCCAGCGCATCCAGCCGCGCGCTCATCTGGCCGAGCGCCGCTTCGCTGCGCCGCTCGGCCGCAAGGCCGGTCGCTTCGACCTCGATGCCCATGCGCAGTTCCAGCACGCGCAGCACCTCGTCGATCGATTCGAGATCGTCGGGCAGGATCGAAAAGGTCCGTGGCAGCGGGTCCTTGGCGACGAAGGCGCCGAGCCCCTGACGTGTGGTGATCAGTCCCCGCGCGCGCAGTGCCGCCAGCGCCTCGCGCACCACGGTGCGGCTCACACCGGTGGCGGCGACGATCTCCTGCTCGGTCGGCAGCCGCTGGCCCGGCGCAAGATCGCCGGATTCAATCTGCGCGATCAGCGTGTTGACGAGCCCGGTCCGCAGATTGGGCGCCTGCGGTATGGCATCGAAAAGCATGATTTCCGCCATCGCGCGGGCTCCGGTCCGAGTCTTCGGAAAGGCCGTTTCTTGTTCGAAGGCCGATTCTTGTTCGAAGCATTGCATCGACAGGTGCCCGCCGCAAGGTGACGAAAGTTGAGCCCGCCGGCACGGGCCAAAGGAGGATTTTATGAAAGAACGCATTGGCTTCATCGGCTTGGGCAGCATGGGCGCCGGGCGGCGGTGCGCAACGGCTTTGCCACTGCGGTCACGACAGGCCATGGCGAGAAGTTCGTGCCGGCGCTGTCGGATATTGTCGCGGGGTTGAATGGGGTGTCGCTGGTGGTGCCACCGGGGG
>NZ_RZPB01001287.1:0-979 GCF_003998535.1 Mesorhizobium sp. M7A.F.Ca.AU.002.02.1.1
CGGCCATTGCCTTCGTGCTGGAATTCACCCTCCGCAGGATCGAGCGCGTGCTCGTCCCGTGGGCGGGACGCGAATGATTGGGAATCAGAAGAGCAGGAGAGAATGACGATGACCCATTCCACCGCCGTGCTGTTCGCCCAAGCCGGCAATTGGCTTCTCGCCTGGACCAGGGAAAGCCAGCCGCTTGAACAGCAACCGAAATCGCCAACGCCGGTCCGCTGGGACGCCGAGCGCGACCGCCTGCCGCCACGCGACGAGAGTTTTTACTGGGCCTGGCAGTACTGGTCGCAGTGAGGGGATTGGCGATTGGCACTAGCCCCCGCGTCTTCGTCATCCTAGGGCGAGCAAGGGCGAAGCGACGCAGCGCAGACCCCAGGATGACGAATTCCAGGTAGCCAAAGAAGATAATTCCCATTCTCCCCTCTAACTCGCAAAATCATTCCTCTACTAAATTTATAGAATTACCTAGCCTCATCCATCTTCCAACCGGCGAGGCCATTTCCGGCGCCGATCCGCAGCGAAGGAGAGGGATCAATGTTCAATCTAACGAGACGTGTTTTCGGCATCGGCCTGCTGGCGGCGACGGTTGCCGTGTCGTCCGGCGCCACGGCGCAGGAGCTGAAGCAGTTCAGCATCGGCTATCAGAAGACCGGCCTGCCGGTGATCGCCAGGCAGCAGCAGGTGATCGAGAAGGCACTTGAAGACAAGGGCGTGACGGTCAAGTGGGTCGAGTTCACCGCCGGTCCGCCGCTGGTCGAGGCGCTCAATGTCGGCGCCATCGATGTCGGCTGGACCGGCGACGCGCCGCCGATCTTCGGCCAGTCGGCCGGTGCCAACATCGTCTATGCCGCAGCGCTGCCGTCGAATGGCGAGGGCGAGGCGATCTTCGTCAAGCCGGCGTCGCCGATCCAGTCGGTCGCCGATCTCAAGGGCAAGCGCGTCGGTGTCGGCAAGGGCACCAGCGCGCACAATCTGCTCG
>NZ_RZPB01001288.1:0-977 GCF_003998535.1 Mesorhizobium sp. M7A.F.Ca.AU.002.02.1.1
GGTGACTTTTCCCACGGTGGCGCAGCTGTCGCAGGCCGGATTGGACGATCAGGCGCTTCGCAATGCCGAGATGACGAAGCTCGACACCCTTGCGGAGAAGGCCGGCGCCGACCAGGCGCTTTACGGCAGTCTCGTCTGGAGCGACAAGGAACTGGGCTGGATCGCCGACTGGCGGCTGGCCATGGCCGGCAAGACCTACATCTGGCAGGTGCGCGGTGTCGGCTTCGACGAGGCTTTCCGTGTCGCCATCAGGGGCGCGGCACAGATTCTGTCAGGCAATGGGCAACCCGAATAGGCCTCGACCCGGTCGCTGGCACAATCGTGCCGCATTGGTCAGCGGCGGGAGCTCGTGGTAAAAGCCTGCCCGAACGAGAGTACTGGCGATGAACAAATTCACCCCCGCAAAGCCCGCCGGCGCGCGCGGCGTCGACGAAATCACCGGCAGCCGCCGTCTGCGCCGCATGCGCAAGGCCGACTGGTCGCGCCGTCTGGTGCAAGAGAACCGGCTCACGGTCGACGATTTGATCTGGCCGATCTTCGTCGTCGAGGGCAAGGGTGTTTGCGAGCCGATCGCCGCCATGCCCGGCGTCTTCCGCCTGTCGATCGATCTCGCCGTCAAGGAGGCAGAGCGCGCGGCAAAACTCGGCATTCCCGCCCTCGCCACCTTCCCCAATGTGGACATCTCGCTGCGCGACCAGACCGGCTCGCACATCCTCGATCCCGACAATGTCATCAACCGCGCCACCCGCGCGATCAAGGATGCGGTACCGCAGATCGGCATCATCACCGACGCAGCGCTCGACCCATTCACCAGCCACGGCCATGACGGCATCCTGCGCGACGGCATCATCGTCAACGACGAGACAGTGGAACAGGTGACCGCCGCCGCAGTCATCCAGGCGGCCGCCGGCGCCGACATCATCGCACCGTCCGCCATGATGGACGGCCGCATCGGCGCCATCCGCGACGCGCTCGAT
>NZ_RZPB01001289.1:0-976 GCF_003998535.1 Mesorhizobium sp. M7A.F.Ca.AU.002.02.1.1
TTGACAAGGCCCATCGCCTCGTACTCGATCAGTTCGGCAATGTTGAAGCAGTCATGCGTTTCGACGAAGGACAGATCGTCGAGCGTCACGCCGGCCGATTTCAGCGCCCGGTTCCAGGCCTGCTCGCAGCCTTCGAAGGTCAGAATGTCGCGCTTCGACATCGGCAGGAAATCCTGCACATGTTCGTTGGCGCGGAAGGCAACGGCACGGCGCATCTTCAGTGCCGTGGCGGTGTCGGCAAGGATAAGGGCGGCGGCGCCGTCGGAGACCAGCGAGCAGTCGGTGCGCTTCAGAGGACCGGCAACGAAGGGGTTCTTCTCGCTCTCTTGGCGGCAGAACTCATAGCCGAAATCCTTGCGCATCTGCGCATAGGGATTGTCGACGCCGTTCTTGTGGTTCTTGGCGGCAATCATGGCCAGCGCATCCGACTGATCGCCATAACGCTGGAAATAGGCCTGCGCGATCTTGCCGAAGACGCCGGCGAAACCCGCGGGTGTCTCGCCGTCCTCGGGCAGATAGGACGCCTTGAGCAGGTTTTTGCCGATCTCCGGCCCCGGCGTCGTCGTCATCTGCTCCGCGCCGACCACCAGCACGATGCGAGCGGCATTCGCGTCGATGGCGCGGATGCCTTGGCGGACCGCCGCCGATCCGGTGGCGCAAGCGTTCTCGACACGCGTCGCCGGCTTGAAGCGCAGCCGGTCGTCGGCCTGAAGCACCAGACTGGCGGTGAAATCCTGCGCCGAAAAACCGGCGTTGAAGTGGCCGAGCACGATCTCGTCGACCTCGTCGGGACCGATGCCGGCATGGTCGAGCGCGTCCGTTGCCACCTTGACGATGAGGTTTTCGAGCGTTTCGCCCTCAAGCTTGCCGAAGCGCGAATGCGTCCATCCGACGATGCATGCGGTCATGGCGGTCTCCATCCTTGGCGCCGGCCTGGCATGTCGGCTCACGGCGCATTTCGCATCTATTGCTGTCT
>NZ_RZPB01000128.1:0-11372 GCF_003998535.1 Mesorhizobium sp. M7A.F.Ca.AU.002.02.1.1
GTCGCAAAAGTGCTGCTGCCCAAGGATTTCCTGCGGCTCTGGCTTTCGGGCGAGCACATTTCGGAAATGTCGGATTCTGCCGGCACGTCCTGGCTCGATGTCGGCAAGCGGCGCTGGAGTGCGGATTTGCTCGCGGCGACATCGCTCGATGAAAAGCAGATGCCGTCGCTGGTCGAGGGTACGCAGAAGGCAGGCGCATTGCGCAGCGAATTGGCATCGAAGTGGGGCGTCCAGGCCGGCATTCCGATCGCCGGTGGCGCCGGCGACAACGCGGCCTCGGCCTGCGGCATGGGCACGGTTGGCGCCGGCCACGCTTTTGTTTCGCTCGGCACGTCGGGTGTGCTGTTTGCCGCCAACGCTTCCTACCTGCCCAACCCGGCTAGCGCGGTTCACACCTTCTGCCACGCGCTTCCGAACACCTGGCACCAGATGGGGGTCATCCTGTCGGCAACCGATTCGCTCAACTGGCTGTCGGAAATCACCGGGAAGAGCGCCGGCGAGTTGACCACTGAGCTCGGCGACACATTGAAGGCGCCGAGCGGCGTGTCCTTCCTGCCATACCTCTCGGGTGAGCGCACGCCCTACAATGATTCCGCCATTCGCGGCGCGTTCACCGGACTGGCGCATCAATCGAGCCGTGCCGTGCTGACCCAGGCCGTGCTGGAGGGTGTAGCCTTTGCCTTTCGCGACAGCCTCGAAGCGCTGGCCACGGCCGGCACAGCCTTGACGCGGGTGACGGCGATCGGCGGCGGTTCGCGCTCACGCTACTGGTTGAAGGCGATTGCCACCGCGCTTCAACTGCCTGTCGACATTCCTGCCGACGGCGACTTCGGCGCCGCCTTTGGTGCCGCGCGGCTCGGCCTGATCGCGGCGACGGGTGCCGATCCGCTCGAAATCTGTACGGCCCCGAGGACGGACGCAACTATCGAACCGGATGCGGCGCTCGGCGGCGCCTATGCCGATGCCTATCAGCGCTACCGGGCGCTTTATCCGGCAATCAGGGTCGCCACGGCGTGAGCGATCTTTCGCCCACGCCGCGGCTGTCCGGCTCACTGCGCCGGCACCTTGTCGAGAAAACCGGTGACGCTCTTGAGGCGGCCGTTCTCGATGATTCCGATGTCGGTACCTTCGATCACCGAAGGCGTCCCCTCAGGTCCGAGATTCCACGAGAAGCGGATCTTGTCGGCAAAACCGTCCGGCGTACCCTTCAGCGAGAACCGGAAACCGGCAAAGCGCTGCTGCACGCCGTCGATCAGAGCCGCGACGCCTTCATGGCCATCACCCTGCATGAGCGGATCGCGGTAGCTGACGTCTTCCGTGAAGGTCGCCTTGAGCAATTCGGCCCGGCGGCCGGCATCGCTTTCGTTCCAGGCGGTGATGTAGTTTTCAGCGATCTTGGTGAGGTCGGTCATGGTCTGTCTCCTTCGTTTGGTGGCTTTGACATGACCCTTTTCAACCAGCGCCGGCGTGAAACCAATTACGCCTGAGGTAATGGCGTCAGAACTTTGTGAGAGGACAGAAATCATGAGCAGTGGATTTTTCGGCGACATCCAGAAGATCAAATATGAAGGGCCGGATTCGACCAATCCGCTGGCCTATAGGTTCTACAATCCCGATGAGGTCGTCGCCGGCAAGCGGCTGGAAGATCATCTGCGCTTCGCCGTTGCCTACTGGCACTCCTTTGCCTGGCCGGGTGGCGATCCGTTCGGCGGCCAGACTTTCGACCGGCCGTGGTTTCCCAAGGCCGGCGGCGTCGACACGATGGAGCTGGCAAAACTGAAAGCAGACGTCGCCTTCGAGATGTTCTCGTTGCTCGGCGCGCCCTACTTCTGCTTCCACGACGCCGATGTACGGCCGGAAGGCAAGGATTTTTCCGAGAGTGCGGCGCGCCTCGATGAGATCGCCGACTACTTCGCGGGCAAGATGAAGCAGACCGGCGTCAAGCTGCTTTGGGGCACCGCCAATCTGTTCTCCAACCGCCGCTTCATGTCGGGCGCGGCCACCAATCCCGATCCGGATGTCTTTGCCTATGCGGCGGCGACGGTAAAAAGCTGTATCGACGTCACCAAGCGGTTGAAGGGCGAAAACTACGTGCTGTGGGGCGGGCGCGAAGGCTATGAGACCCTGCTCAACACCGACCTTGCGCGCGAGCAGGAACAGGCCGGCCGGTTCCTCAGCATGGTCGTCGACTACAAGCACAAGATCGGCTTCAAGGGCACGATCCTGATCGAGCCGAAGCCGCAGGAGCCAACCAAGCATCAGTACGATTACGATGTCGCCACGGTCTACGGCTTCCTCAAGCGCTTCGGGCTGGAGAAGGAGGTCAAGGTCAATATCGAGCAGGGCCACGCCATCCTGGCCGGCCATTCCTTCGAGCACGAACTGGCTCTGGCCAATGCGCTCGGCATTTTCGGTTCGATCGATATGAACCGCAACGACTACCAGTCGGGCTGGGACACCGACCAGTTCCCCAACAACGTGCCGGAAATGGCACTGGCCTACTACCAAGTCCTGCAGGCTGGCGGCTTCAAGACCGGCGGCACCAATTTCGACGCCAAGCTGCGCCGCCAGTCGCTCGATCCGCAGGACCTGCTGATCGGCCATATCGGCGGCATGGACTCTTGCGCTCGCGGCCTGAAAGCCGCGGCGCGCATGGTCGAGGACAAGGCACTGTCGGCGCCGCTGGCCGAACGCTATGCCGGCTGGAACACGGCCGAGGGCAAGGCGATGCTTGCCGGCAAGCGCACGCTTGAGGATATCGCCGAGCGTGTCGTCAAGAAGAAGATCGAGCCGCAGCCGAGGTCCGGCCGCCAGGAACTGCTGGAAAACATCGTCAACCGCTACGTGTAGGGCGAGCGCCGCTTCATCTTTGGACCGACATCCGGCGCCACTGGCTGAAAGCCGCCGCCATCGCCATCTGCTAGTCAGCCCACTTCGCGACAAGCTGCCGAGGATCGCACAGATCTTCGGCAGCCTGCGTGGGACCAGGACGCTACACGTGTCACCGAAAGAGGGCCCGTGCGGCGGCATGTCGTCGTCCCAAACCGCTGTGCACTTTGGGCGACATGCATTGGCAGGAGACGGAAATGGCAGAGGATCGAATCATCGTGCGCCCTGCGCAGGCGAGCGATATTCCGGCGCTGAAGCAGGTGCTGCAGGAAACCTTCGAAGGCACCTGGCTGCCGAACATCACCGAAGCAGCCGCGCAACGCTATGTCGAGACGGATATTGGCGGGCGCTATGTCGACCAGAGCTGGCCTGAATTCGCCATTGCCGAGATCGATGGCGAGGTCGCCGGCTTGATCCATTGGCGCGCGGATTTCATCGAGGCCCTGCACGTGATGGCATCCCGTCAAGGCCAAGGTGTCGGCCGCAAGCTGCTTTCCCATGCCGAACAGGCGGTCAGTGCGGCCGGATTGGCGCAGGCGCGGCTGGAGACCGACACGTTCAACCTGCCCGCACAAGCACTCTACAAAGCGGTCGGCTATATCGAGAAAAGCCGCTATCCCGATGACGAATGGGACAGTGGCTTCACCACGGTGCTGTTCGAAAAGCGGCTTTGAGCAATTCCAGGAAAAGTGGGTACCGGTTTCCCCGGGAAAAGCGTACAGCGCTTTGCCTTGGGAATTGCGCAATCCAACAATAGATTTCTCGTTGACCTGACCTGCCTGGGCGCAGGAACAGCTTTGCGCATGGCCCGGTCCAGCGACATGGTTTTGCCCTTCGACGCCCTTCAATGACCTCGCTCTTGCCTTCAAACTGCCGTCACGAATCTCGTATAAGAGTGGCTCGTGGCGGGAGAGGAAGAAGGAGGCGAACCGATATGCAGAACGAACGTGAAATCGACGCCCTGCTCTCACCTGGCGAGGCTGGATCGATCATCGACCGGCTGATGGCAATGCCGCATCCGAAGGACGGCACGCGCCGCTCGAACGAATGGGATCGCGCTGTGGCCAGCCGTTTCGAGACCCATCTTGCCAAGCAAATGCGCTCGCAGATCGACGGCGGCAGCGACCGTCAGAACGCTGCCTGATTCTATCATAGTCAGCCCCGGCGCAGCCTGACCGGCGCTTCGCCGAAAGCCCTTGAAAACGCTCTTGAAAACGCCGCGGCGGATGAGAATCCGGTCCGCCCGGCAATATCGGCCATGGCGATCCTTGTATCGACCACCAGCCGGCGCGCGGCGCCCAGGCGCAGCCTGAGATAATAGGCGCCCGGTGTCTCGCCGATCGATTTGCGAAAGATGCTCTCCAGCGTCCGTGCCGTCACGCCGGCGCGCTTGGCCACCGCTTCAATGGTCAGCGGCTGGTCGACATGCGCTTCCATCAGCCGGATCGCTTGCGCCAGCCGCGGATCATAGCCATCGAGCCGGCCGAGCGAGACCAGCGGCTGTGCGTCGGTGGCGGCGCGCGCCTGGTCGTAGATGAAGACGCTGGCGACATCGAGCGCGACGGCCATGCCGAGCCTCGTGCGGATGAGATGCAGCATCAGGTCGAAGGTCGGCGACGCGCCGCCCGAGGTGAACACCGGCCCGTCGATAACATAGCGGTCAGGGCGGACATCGACGCCGGGGAATGCCGAGGAAAAATCCTCCATGTCCTCCCAGTGGGTGGTGGCGCTGCGTCCTTCCAGCAGGCCGGCGCGCGCCACCAGCCAGGTGCCGGCTTCGACACCGCCGCAAGCGCGTGCTGTCCGTGCGGCCCGGCGCAGGCCGGACAACAGAGCCGAGGTTGCATAGTTCTGGGTGCCGAAGCCGGCGACGACGACAAGAACGTCGGTCGACTCGCCCGCATCGAAGCGGCCGCCGACCGCCACCGGCAGGCCGCAAGTGGTGACTGGAGCCTCGCCGGTCACCGAGACCAGCTTGAAATCGAACAGGGTCTCGCCGGAGATGCGGTTGGCCGCGCGCAGTGGATCGACGGCGGATGCGACGCACATGATCGACGAACCGGAAAATACCAGCAGCGTCACCCTAAGCGGCGAGCGCTCGGCGCGAAAGATCGTTGGTTTTTCGCTTTTCGTCATGGAAGCTTCGTAAAACGCAAAACAGTTTCCGGCAAGTCGGGCATTGTTGAGGTCTATTTCTTTCGGAGGAGAGTTCCATGCCGCTTGCGATGAACCGTGAGGTCTTCATTACCTGTGCCGTGACCGGGTCCGGCGGGTCGCAGGACCGCAGCCCGCATGTGCCGCGCTCGCCCAAGCAGATCGCGGATTCCGCCATCGATGCGGCCAAGGCGGGCGCCGCCATCGTGCATTGCCATGTGCGCGATCCCGAGACCGGTAGGCCGAGGCGCGACGTACATCTCTACCGCGAAGTGACCGAGCGCATCCGCGCGGCAGAAGTCGACGTCATCCTGAACCTGACCGCCGGCATGGGCGGCGACATGGTGTTCGGATCGCCGGAAGCGCCGCTGCCGCTCAACGAAAAAGGCACCGACATGGGCGGTGCCACCAACCGCATGGAACATGTGCGCCAATGCCTGCCGGAAATCTGCACACTCGACTGCGGCACCATGAATTTCGCCGAGGCCGACTATGTCATGACCAACACGCCCGGCATGCTGCGCGCCATGGGCGGCATGATGACGGCGCTCGGCGTCAAGCCGGAGATCGAGGCTTTCGACACCGGCCATCTGTGGTTCGCCAAGCAACTGGTCGAGGAAAAGGTGCTCAACCCGGATGCGCTGGTGCAGCTTTGCATGGGCGTGCCGTGGGGTGCGCCTGATGATCTCAACACCTTCATGGCCATGGTCAACAATGTGCCGTCGACCTGGAACTGGTCGGCCTTCGCCATCGGCCGCAACCAGATGGCTTATGCCGCGGCGGCGGTGCTGGCCGGCGGCAATGTCCGCGTCGGGCTGGAGGACAATCTGTGGCTCGACAAGGGCGTGCTGGCCACCAATGCACAGCTGGTCGAGCGCGCCGCCAGCATCGTCACCAATCTCGGCGCCAGAATCCTTGGACCGGAAGAGGTACGGCAGAAGCTCAACCTCACCAAGCGGGCGCCGATCGCGGCATAATTATTCGTCGGGAGGGTCGGCATGACTACCGTAAAATTCACCGCGATGAAGGATGGCGACCGGGACGACTACGAGTTCCTGACCGCGCATGAAATCGACTATGCGGCCAGGACCGGCGAGCGGCTGCTCGACGCGCTGGTGCAGCTCGACGCGGGTCTTTCCGGCTACAAGATCACCCGGCTCGGCCATTCGCTGCAGGCAGCGACACGTGCCTGGCGCGACGGCGCAGACACCGACTGGATCGCTTGCGCGCTGCTGCACGACATCGGCGACATCTATGCGCCTTACAATCACGACGAATATGCCGCTTCGATCCTGAAACCTTTCGTGCGCGAGCAATGCACTTGGGTGGTGGAAAAGCATGGCGACTTCCAGCGGCTCTATTATGCCCATCATCTCGGCGGCAACCGCCACGCCCGCGACCGCTTTGCCGGCCATGCTTATTTCGACGATTGCGACCAGTTTTGCGAACGCTGGGACCAGCCCAGCTTCGACCCCGACTATGACACGCTGTCGATGGAATTCTTCCGGCCCTTCGTGCTCGAAGTCTTTGCCCGCAAGGCCTACGATCCCTCGGTGATCCGAGCCGGCGAGCGCGTGCCCCTCATCGATCCCGCAACCGCCGCGACAAGAACCGGAGCTTCAGCATGAGCATCATCAACAAGGCAGCCGCCATCGGTGGCGGTGTGATCGGCGCCGGCTGGGTGGCGCGCCTGCTGCTCAACGGCATCGACGTGTCGATCTTCGATCCCGATCCCGAGGCGTCGCGCAAGGTCGGCGAAGTGATGAAGGGCGCGCGCCGCGCCTACAAGCAGATGGTGCCCGGCGGCCTGCCGAAAGAGGGCAAGCTGACCTTCGCCAAGACCATCGCCGAAGCGGTCGCCGATGCCGATTTCATCCAGGAGAGCGTGCCGGAGCGGCTCGACCTGAAACACCGCGTGCTGGCCGAGATCGACGCTCACGCGCCGGCCAACGCGATTGTCGGCTCCTCGACTTCCGGTATCAAGCCGACCGACATGCAGGTGGCGATGAAGAAGCATCCGGAGCGGCTGGTCGTCGGCCATCCGTTCAACCCGGTCTATCTCCTGCCGCTGGTGGAGATCGTCGGTGGCGAGCAGACCTTCCCCGAGGCGATCGAGGTCGCCAAGGAGATGTATGCCTCGATCGGCATGAAGCCTGTCGTCATCCGCAAGGAGATCGAGGCCTTCGTCGGTGACCGCCTGCTCGAAGCGGCATGGCGCGAGGCGCTGTGGCTGATCAAGGACGGCATCTGCACGGTCGAGGAACTCGACGACATCATGCGCTACGGCTTCGGCCTGCGCTGGGCGCAGATGGGCATGTTCCAGGTCTATCGCGTCGCCGGCGGCGAGGCCGGCATGCGCCACTTCATGGCGCAGTTCGGGCCGTGCCTGAAATGGCCATGGACCAAGCTGATGGACGTGCCTGAGTTCAACGACGAACTGGTCGACCTGATCGCCACGCAGTCGGACGAACAGGCGCATGGGCTGTCGATCCGCGAGCTGGAAAAGATCCGCGACGACAATCTGGTCGCCATCATGGATGCGCTGTCGAAACAAAACAAAGGCAAGGGCTGGGGCGCCGGCGCGCTGCATAAGGACTATACCAGGCAGCTGGCCAAGCTGGCGGCGAAGAAGCCCATGGCCTCCAAGGCGGCCGAGAAGGCCAAAGCCTTGAAACCGGTCAAGAAAGCCGAAAAGCCGAAGAAAAAGACCGGCAAGAAGAAAGGCTGAGAGCATGGATTTCGGGCTGTCGGAGGAACAGAAGCTCATCGTCGAGACGACGCGCGCGTTCGTCGAGAACGAGCTTTACCCGCATGAGCGCGAGGTCGAGCGCACCGGCGTGCTGCGCCGCGACCTGATCGAGGAGATCAAGGTAAAGGCGATCGAGGCCGGGCTCTATGCCGCCAACATGCCGGCCGATGTCGGCGGAGCGGGCCTCGATACGGTGACCTGGCTGCTCTACGAGAAGGAACTCGGCCGCGCCAATTACGCGCTGCACTGGACCTGCGTGTCGCGCCCCTCCAACATCCTCCTGGCCGGCACGCCCGAGCAGCGCGAGAAATATCTGTTCCCCTGCATCCGTGGTGAGAAATGGGACTGCCTGGCCATGACCGAGCCGGGCGCCGGCTCCGATTTGCGTGGCATGAAGGCAACCGCCGTGCAGGACGGTGACGACTGGGTGCTGAACGGCACCAAGCATTTTATCTCCCACGCCGACCTCGCCGACTTTGCCATCGTTTTCATGGCCTCAGGCGAAGAGGATTCGCCGCGCGGCAAACGCAAGAAGATCACCGCCTTCTTCGTCGATAAGGGCACCAAAGGCTTCACCGTCCGTGACGGCTACCGCAACGTCTCGCATCGCGGCTACACCAACGCCATCCTCGAATTCGACGATTGCCGGCTTCCCGCCGCCCAGGTGTTGGGCGAAGTCCATAAGGGGTTCGACGTCGCCAATTCCTGGCTCGGCGCCACCCGGCTGCAGGTCGGCGCCACCTGCCTCGGCCGCGCCGAGCGTGCGCTTGGCCATGCCGTCGAATACGCCGCGCAACGCCAGCAGTTCGGCCAGCAGATCGGCAAGTTCCAGGGCGTATCGTTCAAGCTTGCCGACATGGCGACCGAACTCAAGGCCGCCGACCTGATGGTGTTCGAAGCCGGCTGGAAGTACGATCAGGGCACCGTCACCGACCAGGACATGGCCATGGCCAAGCTGAAGGCCACCGAAATGCTCGCATACGTTGCCGATGAAGCGATCCAGATCCATGGCGGCATGGGGCTGATGGACGATCTGCCGCTGGAGCGCATCTGGCGCGACGCGCGCGTCGAGCGCATCTGGGAAGGCACATCCGAGATCCAGCGCCACATCATTTCAAGGGCGCTGCTGCGCCCGTTCGGGGCATAACATATGCATAAACTGGAGCGTCTCCTGCGGCCTAAATCGATCGCCGTCTTCGGCGGTGCGCAGGCTGCAGCCGTCGTCGCGCAATCGATCAAGATGGGTTTTGCCGGCGAGATCTGGCCGGTGCATCCGACCAAGGACGAGGTTGCCGGTCGCAAGGCCTATCGTTCGGTGGCTGACCTGCCCGGCGCGCCGGATGCTGCCTTTGTCGGCGTCAACCGGCATTTGACCATCGAGGTGATCAAGGCGCTGGCCGAACGCGGCGCCGGCGGCGCCGTCTGCTTTGCCGCCGGCTTCCTCGAAACCGAGGCCTATGACGATGATGGCGAGCGGCTGCAGGCCGAGCTGGTCGCGGCGGCGGGCCAGATGCCGATCATCGGGCCGAATTGCTACGGCCTGATCAATTATGCCGACGGCGCGCTGCTGTGGCCCGACCAGCATGGCGGCATAAGACTGGCCGAGGGCGGCAAGGGCGTCGCCATCATCACCCAGTCCTCCAACATCGCCATCAACATGACCATGCAGAAGCGCGGCCTGCCGATCGCCTTCCTGATGACCGCCGGCAACCAGGCGCAGACCGGCCTGTCCGAAATGGCGCTCGGCCTGATCGAGGATGAGCGGGTCACGTCGCTCGGCCTGCACATCGAGGCCTTCGATTCGGTAGCCGGCTTCGAACGGCTGGCGGCACGAGCCCGCGAGCTGAAGAAGCCGATCATCGCCATGAAGGTCGGCCGTTCCGAACAGGCCAGGCAAGCGACTGTCTCGCATACCGCGTCGCTCGCCGGCTCGGACGCGGCCTCGGGTGCGTTCCTGCGGCGGCTCGGCATTGCGCGCGTCGATTCGATCCCTGCCTTCATCGAGGCGCTGAAGCTGCTGCACATCACCGGACCTTTGCCCGGCTATAGGCTGTCGTCGATGAGCTGCTCCGGCGGCGAGGCCTCCGTCATGGCCGACAGCGCCGAAGGCCGCTGGGTCAATTTCCCTGTGCTGACCGACAGCCACCGCGCCCATGTCAAATCGACGCTCGGGCCGCTGGTCGCGGTCGCCAATCCCTTGGACTATCACACCTTCATCTGGAACAACGAGCCGGCGATGACCGCCACCTTCACCGCCATGGTGTCGGGCGGTTTCGACCTCAACATGCTGGTGCTCGATTTTCCGCGACCCGACCGCTGCTCGGTCACCGACTGGTGGGCGACGTTGCGCGCTTTCGAATCGGCGCTCAAGACCAACAAGGCGCATGGTGCGATCGTCTCCTCGCTGCCGGAGAACCTGCCGGAGGAATACACCGCCGAACTGATGGCGCGCGGCATGGTGCCGTTGTTCGGCATTTCGGAAGCGATGGATGCAGCCGGCGCAGCAGCCTTCATCGGCTGGGCTTGGGCTGAACCGCAGGCGCAGCCGATCGACACGTCGGCCTCCGGCGCCTCTGGCGGGGACCACGTCACGCCCGACGAAGCCGAGGCGAAGTCACGGCTGATCAAAGCCGGCCTGCCGGTGCCGAAGGGCGAGCGCGCCGCCAATGCCGTCGAAGCGGTGATTTCGTCCATGGCGCTCGGCTTTCCCGTCGCGTTGAAGGCGCTCGGCGTCACCCACAAATCCGAAGTTGGCGCTGTCAGGCTCAATCTCAGGGATGCCGAATCCGTCAGCACCGCAGCGCATAACCTGTTGCCGCTCGGCACCGGGCTCTATGTCGAGCGCATGGTGCGCGACGGTGTTGCCGAACTCATCGTCGGCTTCACCCGCGATCCGATGTTCGGCGCGGTGATGACGCTCGGCACTGGTGGCGTGCTGGTCGAGCTGTTGCGCGACAGCGTCACGCTGATGCTGCCGGCGACCCGCGACGATATCGAGGCGGCGCTGCGCGGCCTGAAACTGTTCCCGTTGCTCGAAGGCTATCGCGGCCGGCCGAAGGCCGATGTCGCGGCTGCCATCGATGCTATCTCTGGCATTGCCGCCTTCGTGCAGCAGAATGCCGGTGAGATCGAAGAACTCGACATCAACCCGCTGATCGTCTGTGCAGAGGGCAAGGGCGCCTGGATCGCCGACGCGCTGCTGGTGCTGGGAGAGAACAAGAATGTCTGACGTCATTTCGACCCGCCGCGAGGGCACCATCCTCGAAGTCACCCTCGACCGGCCCAAGGCCAACGCCATCGACCTGAAGACCTCGCGGCTGATGGGCGAGACCTTCAAGGCGTTCCGAGACGATCCGGAATTGCGCGTCGCCATCGTCAAGACCGCTGGCGACAAGTTCTTCTGCGCGGGCTGGGACCTCAAAGCAGCTGCCGGCGGCGATGCGGTCGACGGCGACTATGGCGTCGGCGGCTTTGCCGGCCTGCAGGAGCTGCGCGACCTCAACAAGCCGATCATCGCGTGCGTCAACGGCATGGCGGTCGGCGGCGGCTTCGAGCTGGCGCTGTCCTGCGACCTCATCTA
>NZ_RZPB01001290.1:0-973 GCF_003998535.1 Mesorhizobium sp. M7A.F.Ca.AU.002.02.1.1
GCACGCCCACCTCGCGCACGAACGAATGCGCGCGCCTGGGCCGGGCCACTTCACGCGCATGGATGTCCTTGGCGGCAAGCACGCCCTCCATCTTGCCGACGACAGGCGTCGCTTTCGCCGACGCGCCACTCGCCCGCTTGCTTCCAGCGCGCTTGCCCACGGCCTGCCTGGATCGCGGCGGCGGCCCCTTGCCATTGGCAAAGCCGATCGCGCCGAGCATGGCGTTGCGGTGCACGATGCCGATGATGGCGTCGCGCGACACCGGACTGCCGCGCAACGCGCTGAACGCGACTGCAATCCTGGAGGCTGAGAACCCATCCTTCAGCCAGCGGGCGATCTCGTGCAATTCCGCGTCGCTATAGCTTGCCATATCCAGCTCCATCCAAAGTTCGGCCGCGCGCCGTCGGGCAGCGTCAAGGTTCGACCCGGTCGCCAGGCCGCAGTCAGGTTGTTTTTCAAGAGCCGGCTCTCAGCCGGCCAGCCTCAGCCGGCTTGGGCCGATTTCCCGCCGGCAAGGTGCAGAAGCCGCGCTTCGGCCGTGTTTCTGTCCAGGGCGGAAACCGCCCTGCCCGTCAGCCTGTCGAACAGGATGACGGTGCCGTCCTCGGTGCGGATGCAGGATCGGCCTGCCGCAAAAACAGAGCCGGCGCCATGCCGGCCGAATTGGGGGCCGAAGCCGCTGGGAGCGGCGGCTCCGGCCGCTCCGGTCGCCGGAGACAGGCGGACCGGACCCGAGGCTCGTGCGGTCAGGCACTGGGCCTCGGGCTTCATCCGGGCCGGGGAGGAGGACGGCCGGGATGAAAGGGAATGGGCGGTTATGACCGCCGGGCGCGCCTCGCGTGAGGCCGGCGACTCGGCGCCATCAAAGCTGGACAGGTTTTGCATGACCGGATATAAGCATAACTCGAAAATAGATGCAAGCCATTCTTTCATAGACGAGAGCGGCTTTCATCCCTCACATGGGCGCCATGGC
>NZ_RZPB01001291.1:0-971 GCF_003998535.1 Mesorhizobium sp. M7A.F.Ca.AU.002.02.1.1
CTGCTGCTCGCCGTGCCCTCGCTGCAACTGGCGATGAAGGTCACCGGCTCACTTTATCTCGTCTGGCTGGCGATCAAGATCGGCCGCAGCGGACCGCCTAATCTGGATGTGAGCATGGCCAGGCCGAACAGCTTTCTCGGCGGCGCCGGCATTCAATGGATGAACCCGAAGGGATGGGCGATGGGACTGGGCGCCGCGGCGTCGTTCGCGGCATTGGCCAGCGGACCGATGCAGCTCGCGCTGCTGCTCGGCGCCACTTTCGGCCTCGCGGCCGCCGCCTCGCTGTCACTGTGGTGCGTGGCCGGCATGGTGCTGGCGCGGCTGCTCAAGACCGAATGGCAATGGCGCGCGCTCAACGTCGTGTTGGCGCTGGTACTGGCCGCCTCGATCATTCCGATGTGGCGGTCGGTGTAAAGCGCTCAAGCCAAAACCCGCGCCAGCCCCCCACCCTGACCTTCGGTCCGACCTCCCCACAAGGGGGAGGTGGGGAGTCCAGCTTTTCGCACCCCACAAGACCATTGTCGCATGGGCGGACAAGCCGCGTCCCCAACCTTCCCCCTTATGGGGGTCCGAAGGACGGGCGAGACCCGTGGCTCGCCCCGGCAAGTCGCTGCGAAGCAGCGGGGTGGGGGTCCTGGTTCGCAAAGCGAACCAGCCTCTCAAACTTCAAACCCCGTAACGCGCCGCCGGCTTGTCGGCGTGCAGGCTGCCGTAGAAGGCTTGCCGGGCGCCGAGGAATGTGTCGAGCTTGGCCGCATCGGCAAGCGCGGGCACGGTGACCGCCTCGCCTTTGGCCAAGCCGACAAGTGCGGCATCGACCATGTCGTCGGCGGTCATGATGATCTCCTTCGGAACGTTGGCGATATCGGTGCCGGCAAGTTCCCAGAAATCGGTCCGGGTCGCGCCCGGCAGCACCACCTGCACCTTCACATTGGTGCCCTCAACCTCACGGTGCAGGGCTTCGGTGAAGT
>NZ_RZPB01001292.1:0-970 GCF_003998535.1 Mesorhizobium sp. M7A.F.Ca.AU.002.02.1.1
GCGAGGACACCGCGCTGTGCTGCGCCGAGGCGATCGCCGTGCCGATCAGCTGGTTGATCTGTGTGATGCCGCCGGTGATGGCCGCCGGCAGCGCCAGGATCAGCAGCCGCTTGACCGCGGGCGTCATTCTGGGACGGCGAAAGCCGATCGAGATGCCGGCATGGCGCACTGCCACCCAGACGATCGCCAGCTGCACCAGTCCGGCGGCAAGCACGCCCCAGGACAGCCCGTAGCCGACTGTGAGGGCATCCGAGCCCTTGTACCAGGCATAGGCGAGCACGCCGATCAGGATGATGTTGAGGAACACCGGCGCCACGGCGGCGGCGAAATAGCGGCGCAGCGAATTCAGCATGCCCGCCATCATCGCGCCCAACGACATGCAGATCAGATAGGGGAACATGATCGTCGCCAGCGTCACCGTGGTGTCGAACTTCCCCGGCGTGCCGGCAAAACCCGGCGCCACCAGATAGCGCACGATCAGCGGCATCGACAATTCCATGATGATGGTCAGCGCCAGCAGCGCCGTGAACAGCACGCCGAACACTTCCTCGGAAAAGCGCTTGGCGCCTTCGGTGCCGTGGGTCTCGATCTCCTTGGCGAACAGCGGCACGAAGGCGGCGTTGAAGGCGCCCTCGGCAAACAGCCGGCGAAAGGTGTTGGGAAACTGGAAGGCGGCGTTGAAGGCATCGGCGACCGGTCCGGTGCCGAGTGCGGCGGCCATCAGCATCTCGCGGCCGAAACCGAGCGCGCGGCTCATCAGCGTGCCGGAAGCGACCGTTGCGAATTTCTTGACGAGGCTCATGCTTTTGGGAACTGCCTGCGGAATTGGGACAAAGTGATGGTCGTTGTCACTCGGCCGCCGCCCTGGACTTGCCGCCGCGTTCGGACACGATGCCTTCGAGCGTTGCCATCAGCCGATTGCGGATGGTGGCGATGCGGGCCGGGTTATCTATCTTCTGGCCAGTGAGAT
>NZ_RZPB01001293.1:0-967 GCF_003998535.1 Mesorhizobium sp. M7A.F.Ca.AU.002.02.1.1
CCAATGGACAGACCGTCATCGGCGGCGGCGAAAGCGTCACCGCAAGGCTTTTCGGCGGCGGCACCAGCACCTTCAACCTGGGCGGCAGCGACGGCACGATCCAGGGCACCAACGTCGCCAACCCCGTCTTTACGCTCGGCAACGGCAACACGCTCAGCGGTATCATCATCACCGGCGGCGGCGACGGCATCTTCGGCAACAACATCACCGGCGCGACGCTGACCAATGTGACGGTCACCGGTGCGGGCGGCAACGGCGCCGACTTCACGGGCAGTTCGACCGGCATCACCGACTCCAACTTCACCGCCACCGGCAACGGCCTCGACGGCCTGCACATCGACGGCGACGGCACCTACAATTTCACCGGCACGACGCTGCTGCAGGGCAATCTCGACGACGGTCTCGATATCACCGGCAAGGGCACCTACACCTTCGCCACCGTCAATGCGCAGGACAATACCGACCGCGGCATCACCGTGCAGGGCACGTCGACCGGAGGCACGTTCACCACCACCGGCGGCACCGTGTCAGGCAATGGCGGCACCGCCGTCTTCATCGATCCGATCACCGCCCATGTGGTGCTGGACTCGATCAGCCAGAGCGGCGGCACGTCGGGTGTCGTGCTGGAGAATGTCGCGGGCAACTTCACCGTCAACGGTGCGACGACGATCTCCAACACGACCGGACCGGCGATCGCCATTTCGGATTCGCCGGCGACGATCCGCTTCGGCGACATCAGCATCACCAACCCCGGCGCCGACGGCATCTCGTTTGCCGGCGTCAATGCGGCGGTGGTCGCCGGCAACATCGTCATCTCCGGACTGGGTGTCGGCACCGGCCTCGACTTCTCCGGATCCAAGACCAATTTCACCGCGCAGTCGCTCAGCATCACCGGCACCGGTGCTGCCGGCTCGATCGGCATCGATCTGACGTCGCCGAGCGTTGGCGGCGCGGTGATCATCATCAC
>NZ_RZPB01001294.1:0-966 GCF_003998535.1 Mesorhizobium sp. M7A.F.Ca.AU.002.02.1.1
GGTGTGAACAGGCCGTTGATGGCGATCGAGGCGGCGGCGACCAGAGAACCGACAACCAGGACGCGGCGGAAGCCGGCGACGCGGAAGATCAGCGCGGTGACAAACTTCATCCCGATGGCGCCGATCGCCGAGACGAAGGTGATCATGCCGGACTGGAACGGCGTCAGCCCAAAACCGATCTGGAACATCAGCGGCAGCAGGAACGGCACGGCACCAATGCCGATGCGGAACAGTCCGCCGCCAAGCACCGAGGAGCGGAACACCTGGTTGCGGAACAATTCGAGCGCCAGCAAGGGATTTTTGGCGCGCCGCGCGTGCAGCAGATAGAGCGCGCCCGACAGCAGGCCGACCGCTACGGTGATAAGGCCGGTGGCCGGCGGCAAATAGGGCAGGCTCACCACCGACAGGCCGAAAACCACGCCGGATGCCGCCAGCCCGCTTAGCACGAAGCCGAGGAAGTCGAGCGGCGGCGTCTCCATCGATTCGGTCTCCGGCAGGAAACGCGTCGCCAGCCAGATGCCGATCAGGCCGATCGGCACATTGATCAGGAAGATCCAGTGCCAGGTGAAGTAGGTGGTGATGAAGCCGCCGACCGGCGGCCCGACCAACGGTCCGACCAACGCCGGAACGGTTAGCCAGGACATCGCCGCGACGAGTTCGCTCTTCGGTGTCGCGCGCACCAGCACCAGCCGCCCGACCGGTGTCATCATGGCGCCGCCAATGCCTTGCAGGAAGCGCGAGACCACAAAAGCCGGCAGCGAACCGGAGAGCGCGCAGGCGATCGAGCCGACGATGAAGACGGCGATCGCGGCGCGAAAGATATTCTTGGCGCCGAAACGGTCGGCCATCCAGCCGCTGATCGGAATGAAGATCGCCAGCGAGACGAGATAGGCGGTCAGGGCCAGCTTGAGCGCGATCGGGCTGGTGTGGATGTCGACGGCGATCGCCGGCAGCGATGTCGCGATA
>NZ_RZPB01001295.1:0-961 GCF_003998535.1 Mesorhizobium sp. M7A.F.Ca.AU.002.02.1.1
CGCCTGGGCCAAGTGCTCGGAAAAGGTCGCCGACGAGATGATGGCCCGCATCAAGGCGGTCGAGTTCGAGGACAATGGCCGTCAGAAGCCGATGAACTCGATCTACATGATGTCGCACTCCGGTGCGCGTGGCTCGCCCACCCAGATGCGCCAGCTTGCCGGCATGCGCGGCCTTATGGCCAAGCCGTCGGGTGAAATCATCGAGACGCCGATCATCTCGAACTTCAAGGAAGGCCTGACCGTGCTCGAGTACTTCAACTCGACCCACGGCGCCCGCAAGGGTCTGGCCGACACCGCCTTGAAGACGGCGA
This sequence comes from Mesorhizobium sp. M7A.F.Ca.AU.002.02.1.1, assembly GCF_003998535.1. NCBI lineage: Bacteria > Pseudomonadati > Pseudomonadota > Alphaproteobacteria > Hyphomicrobiales > Phyllobacteriaceae > Mesorhizobium > Mesorhizobium sp. M7A.F.Ca.AU.002.02.1.1. Next base: position 312 of record NZ_RZPB01001295.1, read on the forward strand.
ACTCGGGTTACCTCACCCGTCGTCTGGTCGACGTGGCGCAGGACTGCATCGTCAACTCCGTCGACTGCGGCACCGACAAGGGCCTCACCATGCAGCCGATCGTCGATGCCGGTCAGGTCGTTGCTTCGGTCGGCCAGCGCGTGCTGGGCCGTACGTCGCTCGACGACATCACCCATCCGGTGTCGGGCGAGATCCTGGTCAAGGCCGGAACGCTGATGGACGAGCGTGACGTGGAACAGATCGAAAAGGCCGGCGTCCAGTCGGTCCGCATCCGCTCGGCACTGACTTGCGAAGTCAGGGTTGGCGTCTGCGCGGTCTGCTACGGTCGCGATCTGGCCCGCGGCACCCCGGTCAACCAGGGCGAAGCCGTCGGCGTCATCGCGGCGCAGTCGATCGGCGAGCCGGGCACCCAGCTCACCATGCGTACCTTCCACATGGGCGGTACCGCGCAGGTGGTGGACAGCTCGTTCCTTGAAGCCTCGTATGAGGGCAAGGTCGAGATCCGCAACCGCAACGTGGTGCGCAACTCCGACGGCCAGCAGATGGTCATGGGCCGCAACATGGCGGTGCTGATCCTCGACGAAGCCGGCAAGGAGCGCGCCTCGCACCGTCTCACCTATGGTTCGCGCATCTTCGTGGACGATGGTGAC
>NZ_RZPB01001296.1:0-960 GCF_003998535.1 Mesorhizobium sp. M7A.F.Ca.AU.002.02.1.1
GGGGGTTTGGTCGGTCAGTGAAGGCCCCGGCGATGCCGAGGCGCTGGCCGACGTTCTCGCTGCCGATTTTTCTGGAAAGACGATTGTCTACCTCTGCGGGCGCGTGCGTTTTCCGGCGTTCGAACAGAGGCTCGGGACGGCGGGCGTTCGGGTCCACGCCGTCGAGACCTATGACACGCTGACAGTGGGTTATCCGGACGAAGTCACCCTCGAACGCCTGTCGGGGCAACCTGCCGACGCGGTATTGCTCTATTCAGCCAAGGCGGCGGCGGCGATGCAGATGTTGGCAAGACGGCCCGCTCTGCGCGGTCTCTTCGAAAAAACATGGGTTTTTGCGCTTTCCACGCGGATCGCCGCAGCCTTCGACGATGCCGCCGGCGAAAGGATCCGCATTGCCGCGCAACCTGACGAGGAGGCATTGCTGGCGCTTTTGCAGGCGCCGCGCTGAGCCGCGTCATCACACCGCCCCTTTTCACCGCTTGGTGATGTGCTAGACCCTTTCTGAACCATCATGCGCCGCCAGGCGTTGAGACGAAGCGAATGTGCGGAGCCCAGGCATGGTCAAGACGCCGAAGATGCGACACTCGAAAAGCCGCCGCGAGCCGGTGACCATCGATCTCGAGCCGGGCGCCGTCTCACGCATCGCCGACGAGGACGCCGCCACGCAGGAGGCGCAGACAGACGAGGCGAAGGCCGAGGAAGCAGCGAACGCTTCGCAGCCCGAGGTTCCCGAAGAGCCGGTTCATGCCGACCAGACCGATCTCGAGCCGTGGGAGCATGCCGATGGCGCCGCAGGTGCGGAAGGGCAAGCGCCGGCGCATGGCGGAGCCAAAGCCGCCGAGCCAGAGCTGCCTTATCCCGGTTCGGATGCGCCGCCCAACCGCGCCAAAACCTTCGACTACAGTTTCGACGACGCGTCGGCAGCGCAGACCGACGGCAACAAGGCAAAAGCCGAGACAC
>NZ_RZPB01001297.1:0-959 GCF_003998535.1 Mesorhizobium sp. M7A.F.Ca.AU.002.02.1.1
TTCTACGAGAGCGGCCTGCGCATCCTTGCCGACATGGCGGCAGCCGAGCAGGAGGCAGCGGCCGGTGCTTCACCGCGCGGACGTGTGCGCATTAACAGCTACGTGCCCTTCGGGGTGCATCGGCTGGTCCCGCTTCTGCCTCGGTTCCTGGAACGCTACCCCGAGATTTCGGTCGATCTGGTGCTGACCGACAGCGTCGTCGACCTGATGGCGGAGCGCGCCGATGTTGCCATCCGTGCCGGGCCATTGAGTGAGTCACGGCTGGTGGCGCGCAAGCTCGGGCAAAGCCCGGTGGTCGTTGTTGCAGCACCTTCTTACCTCGAGACGCACGGCATACCGCTGACGCCAGCCGATCTCGACAAACACAACCGCATGGGCTTCGGCTTCGTCAGGCACCTCGATGGCTGGCCGTTCCTCGACGCGGAAGGCCGCGTCATCATGATTCCGATCACCGGCAACACGCTGGTCAGCGATGGTGAGGCGATGCGGCTCATGGCACTGGCGGGCGCGGGCATCGCCCGGCTGGCGCGCTGGCATGTGGCGGAAGACATAGCGGCCGGCAGACTGGCGCCGCTGCTGGAGGCATTCAATCCGGGTGACGAGGAGCCGACCCACGCCGTCTATGTCGGCCAGGGCCGGCATCTGCCGGCGCGGGTGCGCGCCTTTCTCGATTTTCTGGGCGAGAGCGTCCGGCTGACCTGACATCTCCGGAGCCACGGCTCCCGAGATGTCAGCGTGGGCTGTATTTATGCTTTCGGCGTGAACGCCGCCGGACGGCGGCCCGCTGCCTGGCGCTCCAGCATCCAGCCTGGATATTCGGACGGCAGGGCGCTGACCTCGTCGAGACGAACCAGATCGTCGGTGTCGAGCTTCACCTCAGTGGCGGCAAGGTTCTGCTCCAGCTGCTCCATGCGGCTGGCGCCGATGATGACGCTCATCACGAAGGGCTTGGCCAGGAC
>NZ_RZPB01001298.1:0-958 GCF_003998535.1 Mesorhizobium sp. M7A.F.Ca.AU.002.02.1.1
CCCAGGCCCTGATCGAGATGAGCCTTGGCGTCGCCATCGGCGCCATCACCTTCACCGGCTCGGTCATCGCTTTCCTCAAGCTCGATGGCCGCATGTCCGGCAAGCCGATCATGATCGGCGCACGCCACTTCATCAACGCCGCACTTGCTATCGCGCTCGTCGTGCTGATCGTGTTGCTGGTCACCACCGAGTCCAAGCTGGTCTTCTGGCTGATCGTTGCCGCCTCGCTGGTGCTCGGTATCCTGCTGATCATCCCGATCGGCGGCGCCGACATGCCGGTCGTCGTCTCGATGCTGAATTCCTATTCCGGCTGGGCGGCGGCGGCGCTGGGCTTCACGCTCGGCAATCTGGCGCTGATCATCACCGGCGCGCTGGTCGGCTCATCCGGCGCGATCCTGTCCTACATCATGTGCAAGGGCATGAACCGAAGCTTCATCTCGGTCATTCTCGGCGGCTTCGGTGGGGAGACGGCAGCGGCCGCCGATGACGGCATCGAACGCACGGTCAAGCAGGGTTCTGCCGACGATGCCGCCTACCTCATGATGAACGCCCAGAAAGTCATCATCGTGCCGGGCTACGGCATGGCGGTTGCCCAGGCGCAGCATGCGCTGCGCGAAATGGCCGACAAGCTCAAGGCCAATGGCGTCGACGTGAAGTACGCCATCCACCCGGTCGCCGGCCGCATGCCCGGCCACATGAACGTGCTGCTCGCCGAAGCCAATGTGCCCTACGACGAGGTGTTCGAGCTTGAGGACATCAACTCGGAGTTCGCGCAAGCCGACGTTGCCTATGTCATCGGCGCCAACGACGTCACCAACCCGTCCGCGCGCGACGACAAGTCCTCACCCATCTACGGCATGCCGATCCTCGACGTCGACAAGGCGCGCACCTGCCTGTTCGTCAAGCGCTCGCTCGGTTCCGGCTATGCCGGTATCGACAACACGCTGTTCTACAAGGA
>NZ_RZPB01001299.1:0-955 GCF_003998535.1 Mesorhizobium sp. M7A.F.Ca.AU.002.02.1.1
TCCGAGAGCAATCCCTCGACGGTCTTCAGGTCGGCAGCGGACGATGCTCCGGTCATATCCGCATAGGCGCGGTTGGCGTAGACGACGCGGCCCTTGGTGTCGGTGACGAGAAGCCCCTGCGACATCGAATCGACGAAGGATTTCGACAGTTCGTCGCCTGTCGAGCGTGGCGTGACCTGCACGAAGCCGATCGCCGTCGCGAACAGGAAGCCGACGCCGATCATCGCCAGCACGCCGAGCATGCCGAGCAGGAAAGGATCGCCGAGGCGCTCGCGGAAAAGACCGAAGACGATCGCGGCCCCCGTCAGAACGACGATGAAAATGATAAGCCGGGTAACCGCGCCCGGTCGCGTATTCTGGTCGACGATCGGTACCGGATAGAAATCGCCGCGCGCTTCCTTGGCCATGTGCCCCCTGCTCGTGAATTCCGGTGTTCCGACACCCGCCCCGTACCGGGTTGAATCACATTCTCCTAGTCCGGAAAAGGCCTGGGCGGCAAATGTCGGATAAAAATGATGTCTTCCGGCCTTCGGAGTTTTTCAAGCTGTTCAACAGCGTGAAACGCAACTTGCGGTGGCCCGCTGCAACGGTCTAGTGTCTTATCACTTCCAAGGGGCGATCAGGGGAAACCAATGCAATGGCTCGATAGCGTGGCAGGTCCCGGTTATGCCGCAGCATTGTTGTGGACGTTTGCAGCGCTCGTCCTGCTGGTCATCGTTCTCGTCATCGTCAAGCTGGTGCGCAACCTGACATTCGGAACCTTCGTCGCCGGCGGCCGGAACCGCAAGACGCGACTGGCCGTCATGGATGCCACCGCCGTCGACAGCCATCGCAGGTTGGTGCTGATACGCCGCGACGACATCGAACATCTGCTTCTGATCGGCGGTCCGACCGACGTCGTCGTCGAGCGCGATATCCGGCTTTCGGCGCCGCGCCGGCCGGCATTGACTGGAGA
>NZ_RZPB01000129.1:0-1149 GCF_003998535.1 Mesorhizobium sp. M7A.F.Ca.AU.002.02.1.1
GATCATGGCAAGTGCTGGATGGTCGGCCTCGGTCGCCTGGCGCAGGAAGAAGCCATCGCCGAAATCGATGATCATGGCGGAACGAGCCGGAAATCGCTGCCTTCGGGCAGCAACTGGCCACCATCGACGACGATGGTCGTGCCGGTGATGTAACTGGCATCGTCCGAGGCGAGGAACAGGAAGGCATTGGCGACGTCGCGCGGGCTGCCGAGGCGGCCAAGCGGGATGGAATCCTCCATGTTCTTGATGAACGCCTCGCCGCGATGCAGCTCGATCGCTTCGGTCAGGATGTTGCCGGGCTCGACGCCGTTGACGGTGATGCCGTAGCCGGAGAATTCCAGTGCCGCGGCGCGGATGAAGCCGTTGATGCCGGCCTTGCTGGCCGAATAGTGGCCATGGCCCGGGCTGGTGACATGCGGACCGGTGATGGAGGAGGTGTAGAGCATGCGGCCGAAGCGTTGCGCCTTCATCGGCACCAGGGCCGCGCGGCTGGCATTGAAGGTGCCGCGCAGATTGACCGCCATGACGCGGTCCCAGTCGTCGGCGCTGGTGTTCTCGATCAGCTGCCAGGGATAGATGCCCGCATTCTGCACGATGATGTCGAGACGGCCATGCTGCTTCAGCGCCAGCGCCACGGCGGCCTTGGCGTCGCTCATTTGCGAGATGTCGGTGCGGATGAAGGGGACGCCCAACTCGCCAGCGGTCGCTTGCCCGGCCTCGACTTCGGTGTCGGCGAGCACCAGCCGCGCCCCCTCTTCGGCAAAGCGGAGCGCAATGCCCTTGCCGATGCCGCGGGCGGCGCCGACGATGAGCGCCACCTTGTCTTTTAGCCGTCCTGTCATGCGAGCCGTCCTGTCATGCGAGTCTTTGGCGAATGGTTTGCTTGAAGGCGTCGAGCAGCACCGCGGCCAGCACCAGCAGGCCATGAATCACCTGGGTGAAATTGGCCGGCAGGCCCATCAAATTGATCGCCGTGTTGATGGCCGAGAGCAAAAGCACGCCGGCATAGACGCCGGGGAGGGTGCCGACGCCGCCTTTGAGGCTGACGCCGCCGATGACGACCGCGGCGAAGGCGTTGAACAGCAAGCCGACGCCGAGATTGGCGGTGGCGCCCGCCGTGCGGATCGCCAGCAGCCAGCCAGCCAGGCC
>NZ_RZPB01000129.1:1159-11357 GCF_003998535.1 Mesorhizobium sp. M7A.F.Ca.AU.002.02.1.1
GGCCGGCGATGGCGCCGGCGAGCACGAAGGCGATGATGAGATTGCGGTTCACCCGGATGCCGGCGCGGAAGGTCGCCGTCTCGTTGCCGCCGATCATCACCAGATGCCGGCCGAGCGGCGTCTTGGCCATGATCAGCGAAAAGACCACGAAACAGCCAACCGCGATCCAGGCGGTGAGCGGCAGGCCGACAAGGCGCTGGATGCCGAACCAGCGGATGGCCGGCGCCAGGTCCTGCGCCGAGCGGCCGCCCGACACGACCAACACGAGGCCGCGCACCCAGATGTAGGACGCCAGCGTGATGATGAAGGCGCTCATCTTCACCTTGACCACCAGATAGCCGTTGAAGGCGCCGATGAGACCCCCGACTGCCAGCGCCAGCAGCAGCGAAACCGGAACCATCAGCCACTCGGGATGCAGCTGCACGCCCATGCCGATGCCCGACGAGCAAAACAGGATGCCGACCGCCATGGCGCTGAGCGCTGCGACGGATTCGACCGACAGATCCATGTGACCGGCGATGATCACCAGCGCCAGGCCGATCGACATGACGCCGAGCACGCTCGAAGCCTCGATGATATTGGCGAAGATGCCGAGCTGAAAGTAGTTCGGGACGAAGATGGAGAAGACCACCAGCACGAACAGCAGCATGAACCAGACGAGGTTGTCGAGTACGAACTCCAGGGCTTTGCGTGTGCGCGGGTTCATGGGTTGATCCGGTTGGCGCCCCCGCGAAATCAACTCGATTTCGTCGGGTTCAGGCGCGGATTCAAATTCGCCACGGCATCCTTTCGGACGCGGCGGTGTGAAAGGCAGGCTCCGGGCCGCTACGGCCCGGAGCGCTTTCAGATGACTATTCGACCGACTTGACGGTGTCCGTCGGCGGCTTCTGGTTGCCCCAGAAGGCCGGATTATCGACGTTTTCCTTGGTGATCGCTGCACCGGGGATCTTGATGTTCGGACCCCAGGCTTCCTTGGTCACGGTCGATTTCAGGCCGAGCACGTCGTATTCGCCGGGCTTGATTTCCTGCTTCTTGACGATCTTGTCCATGAACATGGCGACAGCCGCGGCCTGCGCGTAAAGCGGCTGCTCGATTTCGGCGTTGAGCCAGCCCTTGCGGATCAGGTCGAGGCCGACCGGAGCGCCGTTCGAGCTCATCAGCATGACGTCGCCCGGCTTCTTGCCGGCCGCCTCGAGCGAGGCGACGGCGGCGACCGATAGGTGCGCGGCATGGCTGAAGATCAGGTCGATGTCGGGGTTGGCCAGCATCTGGTCGGCAACGATTGTGCCGGCATTGCTGGCTTCCCATTGCATGGCCGGAAGCGAGATGATCTTGACGTCCGGAAATGCCTTCATCTTCTCCTCAAAACCCTTCTGGATGTCGAGCGTGTAGGGATCGCCGGGGTCGCCGAGCACCTGCAGAACCTTGCCCTTCACCGAGCCGTTCTTGGCTTTCAGCAGCTTCTCGGCCTGATCCGCGGCGACGTAGCCGATCTCGACCGTTCCGGCGACAGAGGTGAAGTCGGACGGGGTCGAGGTGATCTGGCGGTCGAACTCGACCACCGGGATGCCGGCGGCGCGCGCGGCTTCGATGGACGGTTTCAGCGCATTGAAGTCGACTGCAGCCAGGATGATGGCCGCCGGCTTCAGCGCGATGACATCGTTCATCTGCGATTGCTGGGCGTCGGTCTTGTTGTCGGCGTTCAGCGTCTTCATCTCGTAGCCGGTCTGCTTCAGGAACAGTTCCAGCGCGCTCACCGAGCCGGTCTGGAACTCGTCCAGCAGGGTCGGCACCATATAGTAGACGATACCCTTGGACTGGGCGAATGCCGGCGTGAGCGTGGCAAAGGCCAGTGCAAGGATACCGAAGACAGCAAGAAGTATTCGCTTCATGTCGTTCGCTCCTCTTAAGCCGGACCCCTCTTTTGTCCCTCAGCCTGTCGGTCCGGCACCGGCAAGCGTCTCACCGGTGATCATGTTGATCACCGCGTCGGGACTTGTTTTATTGCGTGCGACATCGCCGGCCACGACGCCCTGGCGGATCACCACGATCCGGTCGGCGACCTGAAAAGCCTGCTGCATGATATGGGTGATGATGACGACGCCGATGCCCTGGTTGGCCACCTGGCGGATCATGTCGAGACCGCGCCGCGTCTGTTCGACACCGAGGGCGGCGAATGGTTCGTCGAGCAGCACCAGCTTGCCGCCCCAGTGCACGAAGCGGTTGAGTTCGATGGCTTGCCGCTGGCCGCCCGAAAGATGCTCGACATTGGCGCGCAGCGAGGGAATGCGGGTGCCGGCATTGGCCAGCGCCTTTCCGACGACGGCTTCCATGGCGCGCTCGTCAAGCACGGGAATGCCGAGAAACTTGCGGGTGATCTCGCGGCCCATGAAGAAATTGGCGACCACGTCGACGTTGGTGCACAGCGAGAGATCCTGGTAGACGGTCTCGATGCCGGCCGCCTTGGCCTCGGCCGGTGATTTGGCGAGGAATTCCTTGCCCTCGAACAGCATGCGGCCCGATGTCGGCTCCAGTCCGCCTGATATGATCTTCACCAGTGTCGATTTGCCGGCGCCGTTGTCGCCCAGCAGCGCCACGACCTCGCCCTTGTCGATCGAGAAGCTGATCCCCTTGAGCGCTTCGATCGCGCCATAGTTCTTGGTGACGTTGTCGAGCACCAGCAGGGGTTCACTCATGCCGCAATCTCCCTGCCTTTGAGAAGGTCGCGCTCGCGTTCGCGTTCGGCCGCGAACATCTGCCCGAAGCGAGGTGACAGAACCCCGGAAACCGCCAGGGCGGCGGCGCCGCGCAGCACGGAATGCTGTCCGCCGCGCGCGACCACGACCCTGGGCGTCGTGCGGTCCTTGCGGGCCGAGACGGAGTTGTGCAGGCCTGCGGCCGAACCAGCCAGCATTTCGAGCAGGTCGGTGGATGCCAGCCCGCCGAGGATGACCGTCTCCGGGTCGAACAGGTTCTCGATGACGGCGACGGCGTTGTGAAAGATCGGTGCGACTTCGGCCACCCAGTCGGCCTCGCTGCCGTTCCAGCGCCGGAGCGCCTCGAGCGACAAATATCTTTCGAGGCAGCCGCTGTTGCCGCACGGGCAGGCCTCGCCGCCGGGAATGACGGGAATGTGTCCGATCTCGCCGGCATTTCCCCAGGCGCCGCGCAAGGCGCTGCCGTCATGAACCATGACGCCGCCAAGGCCGACGCCGAAATAGAGATAGTAATATTCGGAAAACTGGGCGCCGAGGCCATAAAGGCGCTCGCCCATGGCGGCCGCGGCCATATCGGTTTCAAAGAAGGCCGGCAATCCGGTGGAGGCCGCCAGCCGTTCGCGCAGCGCGACATCCTTCCAGCCGGTCATGGTGGTCGGCCCCACGAAACTCATGGACTCCACGTCGAATGGGCCGGGCAGGGCCATGCCGACCCCCAGCACCCGTCCGCCAGCCCGCAGCCGGGTCAATTCCACCACCATCGCCCCGATCAACTCGAAGGCGCGGTCCGGCGTCGCGTTCGGCGCTTCGCGGTAGATGCTCTCGATCACGTCGCCGCTCAGATTGATCAAGGCGGCGCTGATACCAAGCGGAGTGATGTGGATACCCACGGCATAGCCGCCCTCGGGGTTGATCCGGAGCGTCGCCGGCGGCAGGCCGCGCCCCCTCGGCTCTTCGCGCAGCGACAGGATGTAGTCCTGATCTTCCAGTTCGCGAACGATGGTCGATACCGTCTGGACGGTGAGGCCGACGCGCCGGGCGATCTCGCCGCGCGCGATCGGCCCGTGCAGGCGGATGGACTCAAGCACGATGCGCCGGTTGTATGGCCGCCCGAACTCCTGATTGGTCCCCCGCAGTGCCATGCCTTGCGCCCCTTAGGAGAGGATAGCTTGGCACCGCTTATTTATTCAGTCAAATGGAATTCAAAAATAAATGATAATGAAACACAAATCTTGGGAAGGCCGGGTATGGACGTACCCGATTCAGGACCTGCCCACACGCCGCCCTGGCCGATTGCCGCCATGGCGAAACCTCTTCAATGGTGAGCGAACCCGCGACCGTTGATGACAAAGCAGGAGCAAAGATGATCGAATTGCCGTTTGCCCGCGACGAGTACCGACAGCGGCTTCGCAAGATCCGCACCGAGATGGCCAAGCGCGGTCTCGAGCTTCTTGTCGTCAACGACGTTGCCAACCAGCATTACATCACCGGTTATGACGGCTGGTCGTTCTACACGCCGCAAATGGTGCTGGTTCCAATCGAGGAGGTCGAGCCGGTCTGGATCGGGCGCGCCATGGATGCGGCCGGCGGTCTTCTGACAGCCTGGATGAAACCGGAAAACGTGGTCGGCTTTCCGGAAGACCATGTCCAGCGAGGCGATCGCCATCCCATGGACTGGATTGCGAACTGGATTGTCGCCAAGAGCTGGGGGAGTCGCCATATCGGCATCGAACTCGAAGCCTATTATTTCTCCCCCAAGGCGCACGCCCGGCTTGTCGCCGGACTTCCCAATGCAAAATGGCACGATGCCGACCTGCTGGTGAACTGGATCCGGGCGGTCAAATCGGCGCCGGAGATCGCCTATTTGCGCAAGGCATCGACGCTCGCCGAAGCTGCCGTCACGCGAGCCTTCGAGGTGATCGCGCCGGGCGTTCGCGAATGCGACGCCATCGCCGCCATCCAGGCGGCGCAGATCGCGGGCAGCCCGGATTTTGCCGGCGACATCACAGCGCTTCCGCCGACAATCCTCGGTGGCGAGAATGCCTCGGCGCCGCACATCATGTGGAGCGACAGGCGGTTTGGAGAAAACGAGACGATTGCGCTGGAACTTGCCGGCGTTTGCCGCCGCTATGCCGCCGGCCTCGCCAGGACCATGCAGCTTGGCAAGACGCCGACAAATGTCTCGGATACCGCCAAAGCGGTGATCGAGGGCATGGACGCGGTGCTCAACGCGGTCAGGCCGGGAACGACTGCCGAAGCGGTCGAAGCTGCCTGGCGCAAGGTCATCCAGCGCTACGGACTGAAGAAGGAATCGCGCATCGGCTACTCCATCGGCGTCGCCTATCCGCCGGATTGGGGCGAACACACGATCAGCCTCAGGCCGGGCGACAAGACGGTGCTTGAACCGGGCAACGTCGTTCATTCCATCCTTGGCATGTGGATGGACGGCTGGGGCATCGAGGTCAGCGAGACCATCCTGGTCACCGAAACCGGCCACGAGACCCTGACGAAGTTCCCGCGAGAGATCCATGTCAAATCCTGAGGGTTCGGCCACGGCGGGTGGTGTTGCGAAAACCGTGACGACCGATATCGACGCCGGAATTCTCGACCGGATGATCGAGGTCCGTCGCCATCTGCACCGCAATCCCGAGCTTTCGAACCAGGAGGCCGGCACGCAGCGTTACCTCAGGCAGATGCTGGTGGATCAGGGAATCGTCGACATTCGCGACGTCGCCGGCTTTGGCCTTGCCGTCGATATTGTCGGCGCCGGCAGGCCGTCAAATCGAAAGATCGCCATTCGCGCCGACATCGATGCCTTGCCGATCGAGGAGGAGTCCGGCGTCGATTATGCATCGACGAATCCAGGTGTGATGCATGCCTGCGGTCACGACGCCCATGCATCGATGGCTTTCGCGGTGGCCGCGCATCTTCACCAGTCGCGGGACAGTTTTGGCGGTACCGTTCGCCTGATCTTCCAGCCGGCGGAGGAGGACGAACCGTCGGGCGGCAAGCGGGTGGTGGAAGAGGGGCTTCTCGACGACATCGACGCCGCCATCTGCGTCCACGTCGATCCGTACACACCGACCGGCAAGATCGCCGTCGGCTCCGGTCCCTACGCTCTGGCCTGTGACACGTTCGATGTGGCCGTCATCGGCTCGGCGGCACACGCGGCAAAACCGCATGAAGGCGTCGATGCGTTGGCCGTGGCTTGCTCCCTGGTGAGCGAATTGCAGAAGATCGTTTCGCGCGAGACCGATCCGTACGATCCGCTGGTGATTTCCGTGACTGCCATCAATGGCGGCAACGCCTACAATGTCACAGCCGGCAGGGTCACGTTGAAAGGCACCATCCGCAGCGGCAGCGATGCAACCCGCGAGCGGGCCTGGCACCGCGTTCGTACGATAGCCGAGGGTATGGCGACGAGCCACGGCGCGCGTGTCGAGGTCGACATCCACAAGGGCGAACCCGGCGTCGTCAACGATGTCGAGATGACAGAGCTGATTGCCGCCAGCGCCAAGGCCTGCATCGGTGCCGACAACGTCCTCAACACGCCCGGATGGACGATCGCGGACGACTTTGGCTACTACAGCGAGAAACGTCCTTCGGTCTATTTTCGGCTGGGAATCCGGAACGAGGAGATCGGATCGGTCTTTCCGCTCCATCACGCCCGGTTTCGTGTCGACGAGGCCGCGTTGAAGGTCGGCGCGACCACCCTGGTTGCGGCAGCGACGGCGTTTCTGTCTACGGGAGCGCCTTAGTCAGCCATCATGATGGTCATCGGCGCATGGGGCAGGAGCCTGGGATCGCTTACAGATACTGGGCGACCTTCTTGCCGACCGTGAGGAAGCGCAAGGGATCGATCGCTTCGCCATTGTGGCGGACTTCGTAGTGCAGATGCGGGCCGGTCGAGCGGCCGCTGCTGCCGGTCTTGCCGATGACGGCGCCGGCGTCCAGTTTCTCGCCGACGGTCACGTCGATCTCGCTGAGATGCCCGTAACGTGTCGCAAAACCATTGCCATGGTCGACTTCAACCATGCGGCCATAGCCGCCGTTCCAGCCGGCCTTGGTGACGGTGCCGGGCGCCGTGACCTTTGCGGCCATGCCGATCGGCGCCCTGAAATCCATGCCGGAATGCAGTGCCGCGGTGCCGAGGATCGGGTCGGTGCGCACGCCGAACGGGCTGGTGACGGAGTGGCCCGGCGCGGGGTTGGTCAGCGGCAGCTGGCGCGCTTCTTTCTTGAGATGGTCGAGCGCGTCAAGCGCTTCGTCCAATTCCTTGACCTTGCTGTCGAACATCATCGAACTGTCGAGCGGGATCAGCGGTCCGCCGACGTCGCTGTCGCCCTTGCCGAAGTCGCTGTCGACGGGCAGTCCGGCCGCCTCGAGCGCCTGGGTGATGGCATCGGCGCTCTTATAGGCATTGTCGGCAAGCGTGCTGATGCGGGTCAGTTGATCGCTCTCGATGGATTTCAACGACTGGTTGATCGAGACGAAGAGCTTGTCGGCACGATCGGCGGCTGAATCATTGGGCAGCGGATCGGAGCGGGTTGACCACAGCGAGAACGGCCTTGTGTCGCCGGCGCCGAGATCGGCGCTCAGGCTGGCGACCGCATAATTCCGCGCGGGCTCCTTGATGCTGCCGGTCACTTCGGCGCGTTTGTCCGGCTTCGCAGCCGCTGCCGGATCTTCGGCCGGCGCTGCGCCGACCTCGCTCTCGGCGCGTTCGAGCAGCGGACCAAGGCGGCCATGACGCTGGCTCAACTGGCTCTGGCGTTCAAGCAGTTCGCTGACCTTGGTTTCCATCAGCTGCTGGTCGAGCAACTGGCGGCTGGTGATGCGGTCGACCTGGGCGCGAAGCGCCGAAATGCGATCTTCATAGGCTTGCTGCATGCGCGCCTGACGCGCCGTTGTGGCGCCGATCAAATCGTCGCGCAGCACGAGATAGGAGGTGGCCATGAGGTAGCCGACGGCAATGGCGGCCAGCGCCGAGCCGATAAAGGCCGCCAGCCACGGTCGGATCGTAAAATGCCTGATCTCGTTGCCCCGGGCGATGATGACCGTATGGGGCTCCTTACGCTTGCCGAAGACTGCGGACTGACCGGTTGCGTTCACGGGACCAAGCTTTCGTTTACGACACCACGACAGCTTGATTACACATTATTAGGGTTAACAAAGGCTTGCAGCGATAGCTTGCTCGCAGCGATTGCCCGCCAGGCGTGCGTAAGGTTGCAAGGGAACCTGGGCCAGCCTCGCCGGCAAACCTCAAAGCGCTCGAACGGCCTCGAGCACCTCTTCGGCATGGCCCTTGACGCGGACCTTGCGCCAGATCCTGGCGATCCGCCCGTCGCGGCCGATCAGGAACGTCGCGCGCTCGACGCCCATATACTTGCGGCCATACATCGATTTCTCGACCCACAGATGGTAGGCCTCGATCACCGTGCGCTCCTCGTCGGCGGCGAGGTCGATGGTGAGATTGTATTTCGACTTGAACTTGTCGTGCTTCTTGACGGGGTCGGGCGACAGGCCGATCACCACGGCGCCGGCCTTCTCGAACTCCGGCTTCAACTGCGAGAAGCTGATCGCCTCCTGCGTGCAGCTTGTTGTGTCGTCCTGCGGATAGAAATAGAGCACGATGGGCTTGCCGGACGATGCGGCAAGGCTGACCGATCCGCCGCCGTCCCGCGGCAGGTCAAATTGCGGCGCAAGATCGCCTACGTCGAGGTCAGCCATACCGATGCCCTTGTTTGAGGTTACGCGCGAAGCCACACCGATATAGTGTCGGACGGGGATTCGTCCACGATCGAGTTCGTACAACGGAAAATTGCGTGGATCAGGAGCGACCGCAGCACGAGAAGATCCGGTTCAGGCGTGATGAGATCACCGACCTGGGGACCTTTCCGTCCGCCTGCCGTGTGCCGCCGCTTGGTCAGGCGTCGATCGGACGCGGTTTTCGCATCCTGTCGCGACTGTTCGCCGGTCTGGTCGCTTTCGTGCTGCTGGCCGCCGTGCTCGTTTATCTGGTTGGCGCCTCCGGCATCGGAGCCGACCGGCTTCGCGCCGAGGCGGAAACGGCGCTTGAGAAACTGGCGGGCGTCGATGTCAATGTCGCGGTCGGGCCTGCCCGCATCACGCTCGACGGTTCGAGTTTCATCGCGCTTCAGGTCAGCGACGTCAGCTTGAAGACATCAGACGGCAAGCCGATGGCCGATGCCGGCCGCGTGCGCTTCGGCGTGCGTCTGTTCCCGCTGCTGTGGGGAGATGTGCGGCTGACCAGCGCCAGGATCTCGGATGCCCGCATCGTCGTGGCGGCGATGCCGTCAGGCGGCGACTGGACCGCCGGCCTGCGCAATGCGGACGGCCTCATCGATCCGGAGAAGCTGTCCGCCGCGGTGTTCGGAAACATCAACCACGCACTCGATGCCGTGCGGGAGGATTCGCTGCGTCGCATCGATCTTCGCAATGTCGAATTCGTGCTGCCCGAAACCGGAGCGATCAAGCTCGTCAAGATCACCGACGCCACCGTCGTGCAGTCGGGACCGGGCGGCATGGAGTTTTCCTCGAAGGCGGACATCGACGGCAGGACGCTTACGGTTGCCGCTACCGCCACCCGTGATATCGCGGCGCACCGGGTCACGGCGCTGGATGCGAGCGTCGATCTGGCCGACACCGGCGCGGCCGCTGCCGGCAAGTTGGGACCCGTCGCGTTGAAGCTGACGGGATCGGAAGGGTTCGGCGTGAACGCATCGCGGCTGACGGCCGCTTTGTCATCGACGGGCTCTGTCCTCGATCTCGGCACGCGAGGATTGCTGGCGGCGGACGTCGATATCAATGCGACGCTGGTTGCTGGCAGCAACAAGGTCCAGGTCGACAGATTGCTGCTGAAGACCGGCCGCTCGACATTCGATTTCGCCGGTTCGATCGGGCCGAAGCCGGCAAGCGGAGCGGTGGGTGAAGAGCCCTCCTATCGCTACGACCTGACCAGCGACGGGTCGTCGCTTGCGCCTTCGGAGTCGCCCGAGCCGGCGCTCACCTTCCTCGCCCGGATCGCCGGTGTCTACAACACGGTGAGCCACAAACTGGTGGCCGAGCAGATCGCGCTTCGGTCCGCCGGCTCGGGCGAGATGCTTGGCACCGCCGCCGTGGCGTTCGTCGACGGCAAAGTGCCGGGGATCAATCTGGCGTTCAACATCCACGACATGCAGGTCTCTCACGTCAAGCAGCTATGGCCGTGGTTTTCGGCGCGCAATGCCCGGCTGTGGGTGCTGGCAAATCTGTTCGGCGGCCGTGTCGTCGACGCCAACCTTCAGTTCCAGGTGGTGCCGGGCCGGCTGGGCAACGGCGTGCCGCTTTCGGCCGATGAGGTGTTCGGCCGCTTCCAGATCGAGGGATCGCGCTTCGACACCGCCGGCCGCATCCCTCCGATACGCGATGCGGTCGGCGTCGTCGGTTTCCACGGCAACGATGTCGATATCTCGCTGTCC
>NZ_RZPB01000012.1:0-25623 GCF_003998535.1 Mesorhizobium sp. M7A.F.Ca.AU.002.02.1.1
ATCCTCGCCCCATTCGCCACCCGCCGACACCTTTTCGACCGAGAGGATTTCTCCCGCCGGCGTGACGGAATTGTCCCTGACGTTTTTCGTCACCTTGTGCCCGACCATGAGGGCGGTAATCGCCTCGGCTGTCGTATTGGCGGTGTCCACCGTAGCGACGACCTTGCCTTTGCGCAGGATGGTGACCCTGTCGGATTGCATCACCTCGCGCAGCTTGTGACTGATCAGGACAATCGACAATCCACGCTTGCGCATCCCATCAAGGATGACGAAGAGCTGGTCGGATTGCTGCGGCGTCAGGACCGCCGTCGGTTCGTCCAGGATCAGCAGCTCGGCACCGAAATAGAGTGCTTTGAGGATTTCCACCCATTGCTGTTCACCGACCGACAATTGCCAGATTTCGCGATCGAGGTCGATGTCGATGCCGCAGTCCCTGCAGAGGCCGAGAACCCTGCGGCGGGCATCGGCCTTCCTCAGCAGCAACCCGACATCGGCACTGCCGACGATGATGTTTTCGAGCACGGTGAAGTTCGACACCAGCACGAAATGCTGGTGAACCATGCCGATGCCTAACCGCAAGGCATCGGCGGGAGAGCTCAATTCCACCACCTCGCCCTTGAAGCGTATCTCGCCGCTATCGGCTTTGTAGTAGCCGTAGAGGCAGGACGACAGCGTCGACTTGCCTGCCCCGTTTTCACCGAAAAGGCAGTGGATCTCACCCTTGCGGATATCGAGATTAACCCCGTCATTGGCAATGACGCTGCCAAATCGCTTGGTAAGGTTCTGAACGTTCAGCAGGTCTTCCATTGGGTCGCACCGGGCTGCCTGGTTGATGTGTCTTACTTCACCTCGGCGGTGTTGAGCGGAACGACAAACTTGCCGGAAAGAATCTCCTGCCGCTTGGCAGATATTTCGCCCTTCACCGCCTGCGGGATCTTGCCGTCGAAATCATGATAGGGTGCGATGTCGGTGCCGCCTTCGGCCATCGAAAACCATTTCGGTTCGGCGTTGCCATTGAATTGCGCACCGGCCTTGTGTTTCAGCCATTCGCCGATGATCCAGTTGAGATCGGGCTTCCAGCTGATGATGGCGCTGGACGCAATGGCGTCGGGCGCGACCTTGCTCTGGTCGTTGATGTTGGCGAAGCACATGATCTTGTGCTCCTGGCAGGGCTTGAAATTGTCGGTCAGCATGAAAACGACGTCGGCGCCGGCCGCGATCTGCACATTGGCATGCTCAGCCGCCAGCGCATTGTCGGACCACGAGCCGATGAACGAAAGCCGATGCTGGATGTCCGGCCTGATCGACTTTGCACCCTCGAAGAACGCATTGATCTGGTCGTTGACGTCATTGGCTGGAAAGGTGCCGACGATGCCAACCATGCCTGTCTTGGTGGTATGGCCAGCCAGCATCCCAAGCAGGTAGGAAGGCTCATGCAGCCGCTTGTAGATCCAGTATTGATTTGGCCCGGCTGGGTGATTGCCGGAGCCGGTGACAACAAACATCAGGTCGGGGAACTCGACACTCAGCTTCTGGACCTGGTCCGAATAGGTGCCATGGCCCCAGATGATGTCGTATTCACCACTCTCTGCGTAGAAACGCATGGCGTTCTCAGCATCGTCTCCGTACAGCGGATCGGTATGTTCCCATGCAATCTCCAGCCCCTCGGGCCTTTCCTGTTTCAGTTGCTCAAGCGCGTCGAGCAGTGTCCGGTCCCAGCCGACGTCAGGCAGGTCCTGCAGGATAACAGCCAGTTTCAGCGTCTTTGGGACATCCGCGAATGAGCGTACAAGCCCCGACAGAAGCAGGGCGCCCGCCGTGCCCAGGATTGCCGTGCGTCGCGTAATGGTATTCGTCATCGCTTGATCCTCTCATTCCAGTCCGAGAACTGTCCAATGCCGCCCTGTCGTCATCCGGATGTTCTTGTCTTTTCCGGTTGCCTACTTGGAGGCGGCGATCGCCTGGACAACGTCCCCATGGCGTTGTTGGCAGCCGGTCTTCCGGCTTAGGTCCGAAACTTCCACGGCGAAGGTCGGCTAACAATGGCTGCGATTTCTTTCGCGCATATCCACAATTAATCATGTCCGAAAATGCGCCCATGACTAGAGCATAGTGCCGAAAAGTGTGAAGCGGTTTTCACGGACAAACGGAAACCGTTTGTCCAGACATCATGCTCTATCTCTTTGATCTAGAGGCGGATTCCGATTTCAGGTCGATTCGACCTGAAATAATCCGGCTCTAGTGTGCGCCGATACCGTTGCCGGCCACGACGCCATAACGCAGGCCCCTTTCGCGCAGCCAGCGGCGGTAGGCGGCCGACGCGGCGTCGGCGCGGATCGGCACCTCGGAACGGGAATCCAGCGGCAGCCTCTTCGGAACCTGATTCTCCAGGATCGGCTTGTCCTGACCCAGGATGGTCTGATGAAATCGCCTCCTCGACACAGGCGACGACATGCCAGTCGTTGAGCGCAACGGGATCGAGATGAGAGAAATTGCTCATGGTGCTGTCCAGCCTGGAATGTCTGTTGTCGGCGAACGGATCTGGCCAAGGCGCGACCGGCAACCAGGTTGCAAGACATCGGTCCGTTGCCTGACGCCGGATCAACCCTGATTGCCCGACAATTCATTTGTGCCTGGAAAACCGCCATGTCCGCTCTTGAGGAAAGCATATCGCCAGTTCACCCGCCCGGTTCTGGAGGCAATGCTTGCCTCGTCACCCGGAGGCACGTGGGCAACCATCAGGCGTTGCGCTTCTGCTCTCTGAGCTCGGTCGGTGAACAGTCGAACGCCAGCTTGACCTGCCGCGAGAAATGATAGGGGTTCTTGTAGCCGACCTGGTAGGCGATCTCGCTGATCGACAGTCCTGTCCGCTGCAGCAGATGCGTGCCGTAATCGAGGCGGCAACGCCACAGATATTTGGCCGGCGTCATGCCGAGATGTTTCTTGAACGCCGAGACCAGATATTGCGGACTGACGCGCACCTGCTGCGCCACCCGCTCGATCGACAGATCGGCGGCAAAGTTCTCTTCGAGGAAACGGCGTGCCTGCAGGATCGTCTGCGGGATCGGCCGCTCCGCCTCGATCACCTCGGCCTCGTAGATGAAGGCGTGGAGCAAGGCGTTGGTCAGCGACTCGCGAACACCACTGCGGCCGCCACGCTCGCCGAGGCCAAGATCAACACCCAACTGCATGAGGGTGTGGACCATCGGCGAGGCGACGATGAACGGCGCGAACTTCTCGCGCTCCTTGTACAGCCACGCCGCGTTCTGCGGCCGGCCATCGCACCAGCTGACATGGGTCAGCGTTTCCGGCGCCACCGACGTCATGTAGCGATCACGCGTGAGCGACAGAGCACATTGTCCTGCCTCCAGTTGCAGGACGCTGTCATCCGCCTCGAGCGTCAGGGATCCGACGTGGACAAGCATGAAGGCCAGATAGTCGCCACCGATCGGCCCGTAGTCGCCGCCATTCTCATAGGTTAGTTCGCCGAAGGTGTTCTCGCGGCTAAGGTCGATCGGTGGCAGGCGCATATCGGCTTCCCCCTGTCAGACTGCCGGTGCCATGCAAATGAAGTCGATCCGCGTTCCGGCTGCGTCTCCAATTGTCGAAGCTATGGCCTCGTGACGCAAGATACCGCCAATCAACCTGCTCATGGCGGCAGACCGATGCTTCCACGCGCACAGGCCCAGGCTAGCCGAGGCGATCCGCCAGGCCAGAGAGGCCGCCCTTGAACGCTCGCTGGTCAACGGCTTGTCGAGATCGACGTCGAGCCGCGCTGGCCAGTCGTCGTCACTCGGGTGGGATCACACTGGTGGACATAGCCGGAATGAAGGGCGCCTTGGTCAAAGGCGCCCTTCGCATCGGCGGCGCGCTTCGGTCCTGGAGGTACGGACTCAAGCATTTTGAGAGGAGCCACCCGATGAGCTCACTGGGCCGGCTTGCCCAGCGAGCATTCGTATATTTCGGCGAAGTGCTACAACAATCCGCTAGAAGTCGCGCTGGAAGCGGAGGAGGCCGCCGACGCTATTCTCTTTCGTAGCGCCGACCCAGTTACGGTTGTCAATCTGGCCAAACTTGCCATCGTGGTTATAGTCAACTTCGGCCGTGACCGTGAAGCCGGGGACGACATCGTAGGCAACGTTTGCCGCGACACCGTAATTCTTGTCATCGTCAGCGGAAACCTGGAGATTGAACGAGGTCTTCTCGTTGAACTTGTAGGTGCCGCCTCCCCAGACTGCCCAGTTGCCGCCCCACTGCTTATAGAAGTTGCGGTCGATGTTCTTGTCGGTGCCGTAGCCGGCCATCAAGAACAGAGACAGAGCGCTCGAAGCGTTCACGTCCAAGCGAACCTTGCCGGCATATTCTTCGAAGGTGCTGTCATAAGCAGCGACGCCCGTGATCGCGCCCCAGCCCTGCGTGTACTTCACGCCGCCGACGACATGCGGGACATAGCTGTCGATCGTGTCGTAACCCGAACTGATGTACGTGAAAGGCGGGACGCCGGTCGGGCCAGCGCTGCCGCTACCTTCTTCGAGGGAAACCACGCCCGACAAACCGTTGCCGAGGTCGAAGTAGTACTGGACGACGTTGCTGTCGAAGCCGCCATAGGGGACGATCGTGTCGTTGATGACGTTGCCGGCGTAACCGATGAAGGTGTCGAAGGCCGGGTCGTCCTTACCGACGCGCAGACCACCGAGCTGGATCCAGGCGAAGTTCAGCGTAATGCCCGTGTTGCGGGCCTGCCAGTTGTTGCGGCTGTCGTTGGTCGTGGCCTGGTTGGCATAGTCGCCGAAGCTGTTGCCGAAGTTGAAGCGGGTCTCGGTGTAGGTCTTCAACGTGCCGAGTTCGGTTTCCTGGCCGGTCCAGGTCTTCAGGTTGAAGCGGGCATTCTTCCAGTAGGTCGAGTGGTCGTCTTCGCCCATGCTGTCAGGAACGTGATTGACGCCATCGAACGAACCGGCATCACCCACGCCGACGTCGTAGCGGACATAGCCGCCGATGCGCAGGCAGGTTTCGGTGCCGGGGATGTAGAAGTAACCAGCGCCGTAGACGTCGCAGATCTTGACGTATTCAGCGGGTTCCGGCTCGGCAACAACGACGGCGTCGGCGGCGTGCGCACCGGAAACTGCGATCAGAGCCGCAGCTGAGCCGAAAAGAAGGCTCTTGATGTTCATTTTCCTCTCCATTCAAAAGATCAAAAAAAGCCAGGGTATCTTTCGAGGCTGGCAACCCGCTCCCCGGAAAACGCCGCACCCATGGATCCAAGCTCCTCCTGCCGTCCGCAGCCGAAGGCGCCACTTCCGTCAATCGACGGAAATTGCTTGCAAAATGGCTCGGACGACAAACTTGGCGGTGGATGTATGCGGTGATTTCGCGATGACGTTAGGACAGGCGCAACTCGTCACGAATGGCGCTGCTACGCAAAACCATATCTGTGGCTAATGCCCTGTCCGCGGCAGCCATGTATCTGCCTGTGGCGCGCTCCCCGGACGGTCAACCGGGTCTGGGCTCGTAGATCGGGAATGCCTCGCAAAGCTCCTCGACCGACCGCCGAGCCGCCTTCTCCTGTTCGGCGCCCCATTGCGTTCCGACCGCATCCAGCACGTCGGCTATGAGATTGCCGACACGGGCAAACTCGCCCTCGCCGAAACCGCGCGTGGTGGCGGCCGGTGTGCCCAGCCGTATACCGGAGGTGACGGCAGGCGGCGCCGGATCGAAAGGAATGCCGTTCTTGTTGCAGGTCAGCCCTGCCCTGCCCAACGCCTCCTCCGCGTCCTTGCCGGACAGGCCCTTGCCGCGCAGGTCGACCAGCAGCAGATGCGTATCGGTTCCGCCGGAGACAATGTCGAATCCGCGCTCGCCAAGCGTCGCGGCCAGCTTTCTGGCATTCGCCACCATCTGCCGGGCATAGGTCTTGAACCCGTCCTCCAAGGCTTCACCCAGGGCAACGGCCTTGGCAGCAATGACATGCATCAGCGGGCCTCCCTGCAGGCCAGGGAACACCGCCGAATTCAGCTTCTTGGCGATGTCCTGGTTGTTGGTCAGGATCATACCGCCGCGCGGGCCGCGCAGCGTCTTGTGCGTCGTGGTGGTGACGATATCGGCGACCTCGACCGGGTTGGGATGCACGCCGCCGGCGACCAGGCCGGCGAAATGCGCCATGTCGACCATCATCAGCGCGCCGACGGCATCGGCGATCGCCCGGATGCGCTTGAAGTCGATGATGCGCGGATAGGCCGATCCACCCGCGATAATCAGCTTTGGCCGTGTTTCCCGCGCCTTGGCCTCCAGCTCCTCATAGTCGATAAGGCAGTCGCTCTGGCGCACGCCGTATTGCACGGCGTTGAACCATTTTCCCGACAGTGTCGGCCGGGCACCGTGCGTCAGATGCCCGCCGGCGGCGAGCGACAGACCCATGAAGGTGTCGCCCGGCTTCAGCATGGCGAGCATCACCGCGCCGTTGGCCTGGGCGCCGGAATGCGGCTGCACATTGGCGTGCGCCGCGCCAAACAGCCGGCAGGCCCTGTCGATGGCAGCCGCTTCGGCCAGATCGACATATTGGCAGCCGCCGTAGTAGCGGTGCCCCGGATAGCCCTCGGCATATTTGTTGGTCATCACCGAGCCTTGTGCCTCCAGCACAGCCGGCGAAACGATATTTTCGGATGCGATCAGCTCGATTTCGGACCGCTGCCGGCCCATCTCGCGTGCAATCGCATCGGCGACCACCGCATCCTGGAGCTTGAGGTTCCTCTGGAAAAAGCCGGTCATTCTGCTCGTCTCCTGGCGGCAAAAGGCGGACACGGTTTTCGGCGTCGCCATGCCTGGTGTTGGAACTGAAACGGGGAGCTAGTTCACTGCGTCAGGCGGGGTGCGGCCTTCGAAGAAGGCCGACAGATTGTCGATCACCCGCATGCCCATTGCGATGCGCGTTTCGCTGGTGGCGCTACCCAGATGGGGCAGCAGCACGACATCTTCACGCTCCGTCAAGGCGCGCGGCACGGACGGCTCCGTCTCGAACACGTCGAGCCCGGCACCAGTAATCCGACGCTCACGCAGCGCCTGGACCAGTGCGTCCTCATCCACCACATCGCCACGCGCGGTGTTGATCAGGAAGGCTGATTTCTTCATGCGGGCAAGACGGCGTTCGTTGATGAGGCGGGTGTTTTCGCCACCGCCCGGACAATGCAGCGACACGAAATCCGAGGCCGCCAGCACCTCGTCCACAGTCGCCAGCTGCCGCGCCGGCATGCCGGGGTGGGGAACCGGCCGGCTGTCGAAGAAGACGACCTCCATGCCGAAGCCGAAGTGACAGCGCCTGGCCATGGCCTGGCCGATCCTTCCCATGCCGATGATGCCGACGGTCTTGCCGCTGACCTGGGTGCCGCAGAGATGCGTCGGCCGCCAGCCGGTCCATTTGCCGGAGCGCAGCTCGCGCTCGCCCTCTCCGGCACGGCGCGCGCACATCAAAAGCAGCGTCATGGCGAGATCGGCGGTGGCATCGGTCAACACGGCGGGCGTGTTGGTGACGATCAGCCCTGCTGCGCTGGCGGCGGCAATGTCGATGTGGTTGAAGCCGACACCGAAATTGCCAAGTATTCTTGCCCTGACCCCGCCTGCAAAGAGATCCGCGCCAAGCCGATCGGTTACGGTCGGCAGCACGGCATCGGCAAGCAGCAGGGCCTGGCGAAGCTCTTGTTGCTCATAGGGCCGATCGGCTTCATTCAGCGTGACATCGAAATGGTCGCCAAGGCGCTGTTCGACCTCATGCGGCCAGCGCCGGGTAACGATTACCTTCGGTTTGCTCATGGCTACGATCCTCTCAAGCCGCGCGTTCGTGCCGCGGCTGCAAGGTCCGGCCGATCTCGGCGCGGTACCATTCCTGCGCAGCGGCAACACCGGAGCCGGCCTCGATTCGGGCTCCGGCGTCGCGTAACGACATTTCCGCCGAGGCCAGGGCGGCGAGGCACATGACCTCGT
Source organism: Mesorhizobium sp. M7A.F.Ca.AU.002.02.1.1 (assembly GCF_003998535.1). NCBI lineage: Bacteria > Pseudomonadati > Pseudomonadota > Alphaproteobacteria > Hyphomicrobiales > Phyllobacteriaceae > Mesorhizobium > Mesorhizobium sp. M7A.F.Ca.AU.002.02.1.1. Next base: position 7,978 of record NZ_RZPB01000012.1, read on the forward strand.
TGAGGTCGCCGAGATGGCCGATGCGGAACACGCGGCCAGCCACCTTGCTGAGGCCCGCGCCGAAGGATGTGCGATATCTGGAATATCCGTTGGCGATGACCTGTCTGGCATCGACATCCTCGGGGACGACGATCGCCGAAACCGTATCCGACCACCATTTTTCCTCGTTGGCGCAGAGCTTTAGTCCCCACGCATGCACGCCGCGGCGCACACCTTCGGCGAGCCGGTGGTGCCGGGCAAAAATCTGCTCCAGTCCCTCGGCAAAGATAAGGTCGAGGCTGGCTCTCAGGCCAAGCAGCAACTGCGTTGGCGGCGTATAGGGGAAGAAGCCGGTCTTGGACGAAGCCTGCATATCCTCGAAGCTGAAATAGCAACGCTCCATGCGCGACTGCTTGTGCGCTTCCAGACCCTTGGCGCTCACCGCCAGGATGCCGAGACCGGCAGGCAGCATCAGCCCTTTCTGCGAACCGGTGATGGCGAGGTCGACGCCCCATTCGTCCATCCGGAAATCGATCGAGCCGATCGAACTGACGCCGTCGACGAACAGCAGCGCATCGTGAGCCGTTTCGTCGAGCGCGGCACGCACGCCGGCGACGTCGGACGTCACGCCGGTCGCGGTCTCGTTGTGGGTGGCGAATACCGCCTTGATCTTGCTGCCCTTGTCGTCGCCCAGCCGTTGCCGATAGGCGTCGAGCGGAACCCCCTCACCCCATTCGACATCGATGCAATCGACCTCAAGTCCAAGGCGCTCGGCCATGTCGACCCACAGGTGCGAGAACTGGCCGAAGCGCGACATCAGCACCCGGTCGCCGCGGCTGAGCGTGTTGGAGATTGCCGCTTCCCAGGCGCCGGTGCCTGAGCCCGGAAAGATGAAGACGCTGCCGGTTTCGGTCTTGAAGATCTGCTTCAGGTCGCGAAACAAGGGCAGCACCAGTTCCGGAAAATCCGGTGCGCGCATATCCTGCATCGGCACGTTCATGGCCCGCCGCACAGCGTCGGGAATGTTGGTCGGACCCGGGATAAAGAGATGCGCCGTTCCATTTTTCATGATCTGGTTCTCCTGTTGATATGAGCATCGCCACACACGGGTCGGTGTTGCCGCCTTACGCGAACACAACCGTTTTTCGTCCGTTGATCATCACGCGGGCTTCGAGGTGCCGTTTGATCGCACGCGCCAGAACGCGGCTTTCGATGTCACGGCCGGCCGCGATAAAATCCTCGACGCTCATGGAATGCGTTACCCGCTCGGTTTCCTGCTCGATGATCGGCCCCTCGTCGAGTTGGGCGGTCACATAGTGAGCCGTGGCGCCGATCAGCTTCACTCCGTGCTCGAAAGCCTGGTGATACGGCCGCGCGCCCTTGAAGCTTGGCAGGAACGAATGGTGGATGTTGATGACCTTGCCGAACAGGCGCCCCGCGAGGTCGTCGGAATACACTTGCATGTAGCGAGCCAGGACGACGAGGTCGGCGCCGACGTCCTCGATCACCGCCAGTATCCGGCCTTCCTGTTCCTGCTTGTTCTCCTTCGAGATGGGCAAGACGTGGTAGGGAATGCCAGCCCATGCCGCAGTTTCGCGGCTGTCTTCGTGGTTGGAGATGATCGCTGCGACCTCGGCTTCGAGCCAGCCAACACGGATCTGGTAGATGAGGTGAAGCAATGCATGGTCAAACTTCGAGACCATGATGACGATTTTCGGCCGACGGCTCCGCTCAAGCAGGCGGCTGCTCAGGCCGAAGCGATCCACCACAGGCGCAAGTCCCTTGGTGATGGCATCGGCAGACACCCAGGCGGGCGCCGAAAAGGCAATGCGCATGAAGAAACGGTTCGAGGCCCTGTCCCAATGCTGGCTGCTTTCAGCAATGTTCGTGCCAAGGTTGGCGAGTTCGGTCGTCACTGCCGCTACGATCCCGGCCTGGTCTTCGCAGGACAGCGTCAGAATGAACGACAGTCGAAGCGCTGCACAATTCATCGTTCGTTGACCCGCGGCCAGCACGCCTCGCGATAATCGGCGAACCAGGCAAGCGTCTTTTCCCATCCGCCGAATGGGAAGAAATGGAGGTGTAGTGGCGCGGTCGGCGCCGGGTAGCTTGCCGCCATGGTTTGTAAGATCTCGGCTGGGTTCCGGTCGGCCACGATGTTGAAGAGGCCGCTGGCGGAACGCCGCAGCGCCGCGATCGAAGGGCCGACACCGCACATCATGGCGAACCGGATGAGTTTGGTAAGGCTGGTCACACCGGCCAGACCAACATGAACCGGCAGCCCGGGATGCGCCGTATGCAGACTGCTCGCCCAGGCGGCGATCATGTCGCCATCGAAGGCGAATTGCGATACGACCCTGGCTTCCAGCGACCGCTCGGCACAGATGTCGAGCTTGCGCCGCAATGCGTCCGTCAGCACGGCTTCGACGATGCTTGGATGCCCTTCCGGATAGCCGGCAACGAAGGCGGTTCGTATCGCACTGTCTTTGACCACGGGATGGGCGAGCAACTGGGTTGCCTCTCCCAACGGCCCCGGAAAGAGAGCCGGATTGCCGCCAAGAAAGAGCGCTTCGCTTATCCCGTTTCGACTGTGGGCGGTGACAAGATCGACATAGTCCTGCTCCGAATTGAAGTTCCGCGCGCCCAGATGTGGCACCGGCACAAAGCCCAACTCCTTGATCCGGCGCGCTGCTTCGATTTGCAAAGCCTCGGGCTTGCCGGGAAGGTGAGTAAGAAAGACGCGCGAGCCAAGCGGGAAGCAGTCGGCTGGTGGCGCAAAGGTGCGTGCCTGCGCCGGTGCCAGTTCGATCGACACCTCCGCGTCGAACACAAATGTAGCCGAACCTCGCGTCTGGATAAGCTCTTGGCGCATGTCGTTCATGATCTTTCCAGGTCTCTCCCGACCAGCTTCACGATTTCGCGGCACCGTAGGCCGCGGCAATGGGAGCCGGGCAGACCAGCTGCCCGGCTTGTCGTCACGGGAGGATGCAACGACAGGACTCTCAGTTCTGAAACAGCGTTTCGCTACCCGTTGGCGGCGCGTTTGAGCGACAGGAACGGCAGCCCCACGACACGCGCCCTGACATCGGCCGCCACGCCATCCTTGTTCCACTTCAGCGTGAGCTCGGTGCCGGTCTCGGCGGCCTCACGCCGCAGATGGCCGAAGCCGATCATCCTGCCGGTCGAAGGTGACCAGGCGACGCTGCTGGCGTGCCCAACTTCCTTCCCGCCGCGAAAGGCTTTCAGCGGATACCACTGCACGCGCCGCAGATTTCCGGGCGCATTGCTCTCAAGCCCCTTGCCGTCGAGGGCTTGCGACCAGTCGATGTCGAGCCCGACGAGCTGGCGATGGTCACCCGTGTTCGACATGCGCTGCAGCGCCGCCTTGCCGATGAAATCGGCCTTGCGAAAGTCGACCAGCCGGCCCAGGCCGAGGTCGAAGGGCGACGCACGATACTTTCCAGCTGCCTGAATGCTGGCGCCGCCATGGTCTGGGCCGGCACTTGTATAGTCGTAGCCAACGATCAGCAGCCCGGCTTCGAGACGTGCTATGTCGAGCGCCCAGGCGCCGGCAGGAAGGATGCCAAAAGGCTTGCCTGCCGCCTCGACCGCGTCCCACACGGCGGCGCCGTCATCCGCCTTGACCCACAATTCATAGCCATGCTCGCCGGTAAAACCCTGGCGCAGGATCTCGACCCGTCTGCCGGCAATTGTGACGATGGCCAAGCGAGAGAACGGCAATTCCTGCACGGACTGGGTGACAGCCTCCAGCACTTCGCGGGAACGCGGTCCCTGCAAGGTGAGGATGCCGTAGCTATCGGATATGTCGGTGACACGGACGTCGAGGCCTTCGGCATGCTGCTTCCACCAGGAAAGGCCGGGATCGGCGGAAACGCGGAAGGTGGTTTCGTCCATGCGGAAAACCAGACCGTCGCCGACGACATGGCCGTTCTCGTCGCACCACGGTGCATAGTAGATCTGGCCGACCTGCAGCTTCTTGATGTCGCGCGGGATGAGCGCATCCATCATCCTCTCGGCATCCGGACCGGCAATGACATATTTCGACAGTGGTGACATGTCGCCCATGGCCACCCTGTTGCGGATAGCCGCCAGTTCCTCGACCATATCGGAGTAGCAATCGACGACCATGTTCCTGTCCCAGCGCATCCAGAGTGCGTTCTGGTTCAGTGGCGCCGTCCGTTCGACGAAGGGCGTGCCGCGAAAGGCGACATGGGCATCTGCCACCACGCTCAGGCCGGACGTGAATTTGATGTCGTTCATTCCAGGTCTCCTCCCAGTCGCAAGGCACTTTGCTGCGACATTCGACGACAACGGGTGAAGAACAGCGCACCTCGCGCCATGGAAACGAAACCATCCAAGCGCAGACCGCAGGGACGGCTTCCTGCGAGCAGCAACCCGCTCAGTCAGATGTCTCTTGCCTCATCCGTATCTTGGGTGAGACTTTCACTTCGCAGCGTTTTTCGGAATGCCCCCGGTTGCCGACGGCATACCCGCAGTTCAACCTGAATATTTGAAGCCGCCGTCGGATTGCTTTCGCTGTCAGCCTTCACCGGCAAATGCTCGCTTGCGGTCGACCAGGTAACGCCGTCTCACCGCACAAGCTCGGCCCGTTCAGCCGTAGCATCGAAGCCTGAATTGGCAGCTCGACGCGTGGGGGGAAAGGCGGTAGCGCGCTGGCGCTAGCAAATTTCTCACCCAGGAGTGCGGTGAGACGTCCGGCGATTTCGACTTCGATTCCGCGGATCCACGTGCAATCGAAACGCTGGCATTTCAACCAAGTCCAGCATCGCCTCCGCAGAATCGTCAGCCGGCCTGCTACGCTGCGAGGGAGCCCGCCGGTCCGTCGTAGATTATAGCAATATGTATATTAGCTATTCCTTGACAATCGATGTGGGCTCTGGTTTCCTGATTTTACGGGTATTTAACCAAGTTCGTTGCGTTTTTTACGGACGGTGTTCGCATGTCAACAGTGGTTGTCGCGGACCCGCGGGGGGTATATCTCGCCGGTCTGGAATGGGTGTTGCAGAAGGCTGGACACGATGTTGTCGCCCAGTGTCGCCGCCCTGTGGACGTTCTCGCTCATGTGGAGCGCCATCAGCCTGATATGGTCATCGTAGGCGTGGATCTCGCGGATCAGCAGACATCAGGTCTTTCCTCACGGCTGAAGGCCGGCAACAGCGCTCTCGGCATCATCTTCATCGTGCAGCCAACCGGCAGGCTCGATGTCAGGGAAATACAGACGCTCGACGTCGATGGCCTGTTTCTGGACGGCATCAGCCACCGCTTTCTCATCGAATGCGTGAATGCGGTGGCGGCGGGCAAGAAGTGGATCGACAACAAGATCGTCCAGCAGCTGCTGATGCCCGGCTCGCAGCCGCAGCCAATGTCCCGGCTGACCGGGCGGGAGACCGAAATCGCCGATCTCGTCTCGCGCGGGCTGCGCAACAAGACCATCGCGCAGCGGCTGCATTTATCCGAAGGCACGGTGAAGATGCACCTGCATCACGTCTACGAGAAGTTGCACCTAGGCGGCCGGGCGGAACTGGCCTGGATGACGCACGGCAAAGCCGCCGAGCGTCCGGGAATGGGCCGAACCGGCCTGCTCTGAACACTCTCCACTCGCACCGACATTGTACGCACGGCAACGGCCGCAGAGCCGTCTGGCGGCATCTGGCGCGTGCCTGCGCGACCTCCCCGCAGCGCCCGTCAACCTGACCTATCGAAGGATATATATCGTTCGATCAGGTGCGGACATTGACCGCAATACTATCGAAGCGGGAATGGACGCGCCCTCTGCGCCGGCGGCACAATGAAATTGGAGGGGCGCATTTCAGTATGCGACCGGCTGCACCGGGGTAGGTGCATTTCCGGCATTAGGGGCTGCATCCCTTTTCCAGAGAGAATTTTGAACCAAGGAGAATCTCCATGGCACTCGACATCTTGACCCAGGACATCGTCCTCGACGAGACCACCGGATTTACGGACGATGATATCAATCCGGCCATTCCGCCTTACGATACCAACCCCACGGTGCAATATCTCCTAAGTCTCGACGATCCGGGTGGGCTGACCTCGCCGGAGGTCGCCTTCCAGGCCAACTTCGTCGTGGCCTCGGCGAGTGCGGGAGAAACCATCACCTCGGTCGTTCTCTCCCAGAATCTCACCGGAACCCCGTTTTCCACCACCGTCGGCGTCAACAGCGGCATTCAGACGGTCGATGGCAATTATGTCTGGCTGTTCAAAGACGCAGACCCGCCCCATGCAAACGTCGTAATCGGTGTCATCGGCACCTCTGACCCGTCGGCCGCACCGGCCGCAACCGGCCCGCTCGCTTTCTCGTTTGGGCTGGTCAGCACCAGCGCCACCAATGCGGACCTGTACACGGTCGAGTATGTGCCGTTGCTCAATCCGGACGCGACCAATCCGGACGATCGTATCGGTTTGACCAACAAGGTGTTCGCGTCGGTCACCGGCACCTCCGTGGCTAGTTTTCTGGGCTCAGCCGCCGCGCCCGGCAACAATGATTTCTATCTGATCAATTCGGCCAATGACGCTTCCAAGCAGCTGCTGGTAATCGGTTTGAACGGTGGCAGTGCCAACGTCAGCGAACAGGGCTTCGGCATCAACAACCAGAGCATCAATCCGAACGAAACGCTGCAGGTCGATTTTGTCACCGGCGGTACCCTGAACGCAGGGAGTGCGTCGCAAATCCAGTACGGCAACCACATCGAGACCATCACGCAGGCCGGGTTCACGATCAGCCAGATCACACCTTCCACTCCGACTGCGCGTGTGGACGTCACCGTCAGCGCCTTCAACAATACGGGCAACGACCAAGGCACGAACTTCTTTGACGGCACCACGACCAGCCCCGTGGATATCACCGGCATCAAGTTGACGGGTACATCGGGGTTTGCGTCCGTCATCACTGTCGATGGCACCTATGCGACCGGCAGCGGCAACATCACCGTCACCGGGCTCAGCGGGACCGGAAACGCCGTCACCATCACCGGGCTCGACAACACCACCACCGTCGATATCACCACCGGCAGCCCAATGGATCGGCTGACGGTCAAAGGGGTCGATGCAAACGAGGGGTGCGACATCTCCGAGTTCCATTTCTCGGCGACGAGCACCAACGCCTATAGCGAAGAGGTCGGCTCCCACATCAACTTCGACGATGATGGCCCGAGCATCTCGACCACCGGCGCCGAGCCGACGCTGACCGTCGACGAGTCGGTTCTTACCACCAACGACACGCAGAGCTTTGCCGCCAACTTCAGTTCGGGCTTCGGCGCCGACGGGGCCGGCACGCTGACCTACGCACTGGGCGTCGTGGCAGGCCCTTCGGGTCTGATCGACACGGCGACCGGTCAGGCGGTCATCCTCTCGCTCAATGGCAGCGTCGTCGAAGGCCACACCATCGGCTCCAACGACCTCGTATTCACCGTCTCCGTCAGCGCCGCCGGCGCCGTAACCCTCGACCAGCTCCGGGCGGTGGTCCATGCCGACGCCAGCAACCCCGACGACAGCACCAGCCTGGCCGCCGACAATCTGGTCACGCTCACCGCGACCGTCACCGACAAGGATGGCGACCACCTGTCGGCCAGCCTCGACATCGGCCAGAACCTCAACTTCAAGGATGATGGCCCGAGCATCTCGACCACCGGCACCGAGCCGACGCTGACCGTCGACGAGTCCAACTTGGGTGCCAACAGTGCGGATTTCGCGACCGTTTTCACCCCAAACGCCGGCGCGGATAGTGACGCTATCAGCTATGCGCTCGGCATCAATCAGGTTACGAACGTTAGCGGCCTCACTGACACCTTGACCGGCCTGTCCGTCCTGCTTTTCGTCGAAGGCGGCGAGGTGGTCGGTCGTGCCGGTTCAGCCGCTGGCGATATTGTGTTCACGGTGAGCGTGGCTGTTGACGGGACCGTGACGCTCGATCAGGCACGTGCCGTCATACACTCGCCCGACACCGGACCGGATCAGCAAACATCGCTGGCAGCCGATGATCTCGTAACCTTGACGGCGATCATCACCGACGGTGACGGCGACCAGGCCTCGGACAGTGTCAACATCGGTACAAGCCTCGTCTTCAAGGATGATGCGCCGACGATCACAGTGCCGTTCGACGGTGACCAGAACGCCGGCAACGGTATCGGGACCCCCGAGACTCTGGCCAACACACTCAACGCGTCGGCCACCGGAGCCTTCGGGTACGACATCGGCGCGGATGCTCATCCGGCCGCGTTCTATGCGAGTGGTTCTGACTTTGTCGACCAGAATGGCGCGCTTGCCGGCGTCCAGATCGGGCTCACCGGCACGATCACCGGCGGCGGCGGTGGTAACATTCTCACCTCGGAGGTGACGCTGGCGTCGGAGAGCCTTACCTCCGCGACGTTCAACTTCACTTTCACCTACGACAAGGATCCGGCGGCTGGCACCCAGACCGGGACGGCGGGCGGCACCCTCGTCTTCGACAAGATTGCCGATACTTATACCATCCACCTGACCGACCCTCTCGAAGGCTTCAGCTTCGACGTTATCCACACCAGCCAACTCTTGTCCAAGGAGCCCCTCGGCAATACGGGCCACCCACAGATCGTGCTGGAAAAATTGCAGGCTGATGATCCGAATACGCCGGCTAACGAAAACTTCTACGTGCAGTTCACGGGCAACTTGATCAACAAAGCCAACCCGTTCAGCTTGACAGCCAATGGCGAGGGGTCATCCGGCGACGCCACCTTCACCCTAGGTGGTCACGAGATGGTGAGCAACGCCAATGAAAGCTGGGTATCCGCGACGCAGAGCACCAACGGTGTCGCCGGTGACACGATCCAGAAAGGCGAACTGCTCACATTGCGGTTCTTCGACAGCAACGTCGGTATCAACAGTCAGAACGAGGCTACCCAGCCGACAGCGACCGCCGGCACCATGGCCATCAAGTTCGATGGCATCGGCAACAGCGAGGATCTGATGCTGATCCTCAACCTGATCGACGACAAGGGCACGGCGTCGACGCTCGACGATGTCTCGATTACGAGGGCGATGTACGTGCAGAATGCCGACATCTTCAAGATGGGTCACGTCCCGGCCCCGTACAGCGGCGAGTTCACGCTCGACAACAATGACGGCCTCGTGATCATCGAGCAGAACGACTACAACGCGGCCGGCGAGCACTTCGTGTTGCAGGGTGTCCAGATCATGCAGTCGGGCAACGGCATCACCGGCAACAACACGGCAATCAACCTGAACCCGACGACCGGCGCCGGTGGCGGCAGCGATGCGACCACCAACCTGGTGAATTTCGACCCCACCGACAACGACGTGCTGAAGATCACGGACATCGGCTTCACCTCGACCTCGACCCAGACGCCGGATGCCCACCTCGACTTCGCCTTCAAAGTGGCGGACGCGGACGCGGACCAGACAGCGATGCAGCACATACTTGTCGACGTCGCCTGACACTGGCCAACGGGGGGCAGCCAATGCTGCCCCCAACCTTCCCGCACGAGATGTCATCCCGCACACCAGAGAAATAACGATGAAAACCAAACAACAGCCCCCTGCCCTGCAGGTGGTGATGAAAGAGGCCAGACGTGCCATCCGGCCGCTTGTCTGGTTCAGCGGCGGCATCAACGTGCTGATGCTGACCGGAGCGCTCTACATGCTCCAAGTCTACCACCGCGTGTTGTCCAGCCACAGCCTGGAGACGCTGGTGATGCTGTCGCTGATGGCGGCAGGGGCGCTCGCGGCAATGGCGGGGCTTGAGGTGGTGCGCGGGCGCCTGCTGGCTACCGTCGGATCGTGGATGAACGCGCGATTGGCACCGGTTCTCCTGACCGCATCGGTGGAATATGCCGCCTCGGCGCCAGGCCAAGCCAACGCCCGTCCGCTGCGCGACCTGGATCAAGTGCGCAACTTCTTCACCAGCCCCAGCATCTTCCCGATCCTCGACGCGCCTTGGGCACCGTTGTTCTTCGTTGCCATATTCTTCATGCACCCATGGCTGGGCTGGTTGGCGCTTTGCGGCGGGATCGTGCTGTTTGCTTTGGCGCTGCTCAACGAATACCTCACACGCCAGCCGTTGACCGAGGCCGCAAGCGCACAGTCGCGGGCCTATGTGCAAGCCGAGGCGGCGATCCGCAACGCCGAGGTCGTCCAGGCGATGGGCATGTTGAAGCCATTGCTGGAAGGCTGGAAGGCCCAACAGGACGAGGCCAACAAGGGACAGGTTCTTGCCGCCAACCGTGGCGGCGTCATCGCGGCTATCGCGCGTTGTCACCGGCTGGCCCTGCAAATGGCCATACTCGGCCTCGGCGCCTATCTGGTTCTTCGCAACGAGGCTTCACCCGGCATCATGATCTCCGCCTCGATCCTGATGGGTCGCGCCTTGTCACCGGTCGAGCAAGCGATCGGCACATGGAAGGCGACGGTGGGAGCGCGTGCCGCTTACAAACGCCTCACCGCGGTCGCCGGACAGCACCGGGAAGCCACACCGGTCCTGCCACTGCCCCGTCCGAAAGGCAGGTTTGAGGCCGACAACCTTGTGCTTGCCCGACAGGGTGGCGAGCACATCCTGAAAGGCATCAGCTTCCGTCTCGAGCCGGGTGAAGCGATGGCCCTGATCGGTCCGAGCGGGGCCGGCAAGACGAGCCTGGCGCGCATACTTGCCGGTGCCTGGCGCCCGTCGGGGGGGCGTGCCTTGCTGGACGGAACGGATGTTGCCCAATGGGCGGCGGAAGACCGTGGCCGTTATGTCGGCTATTTGCCGCAGGACATCGAACTCTTCGCCGGCACCGTATCCGACAACATCGCCCGCTTTGCGACGGTCAATCCGGCGGTCTTCCAGCACGTGATCAAGGCAGCGCAGTTGGCCGGCGTCCACGAACTCATCAAGGGGCTGCCGAAGGCCTACGGCACCGAGATCGGCGAGGCGGGTGCGATACTGTCGGGCGGGCAGCGCCAACGCATCGGGCTGGCGCGGGCACTCTACGGCGACCCCACGCTGCTTATCCTCGACGAACCCAATTCCAACCTCGACAGGGAGGGCGAGGAGGCATTGATTGCCGCTCTCGGCGTGGCCAAGGCGACGAACACAACCGTTATCCTGATCGCGCACCGCGCCAACATCTTGGAGAAGGTAGACAAGATACTGGTCCTCAACAGGGGTCAGCAAGATCTCTTCGGGCCGCGCGACCATGTCTTCAACGAACTCGCCAGCCGCGTCAGCAAGGTGGCCCATCTGCCCAAGGCTGCCCAGTTGCCTGCCCTCGAAGTGGTCAAGGAAACCAAAGAGGTCAAGGAAGCATGAGCCGCCCCCCGGAATTGAACGTCGTGCCGCTGCCCCTTCCGCCGCCCTCCCTGCTGCAACCGATGCCGCTGCGTCTCACAGGCGTGACCTGCACCGGGTTCGCGATCATGTTCCTGTTCTTCGGCGTCGCGGGAGGTTGGGCGGCCCTGGCACCGTTGGACAGCGCCGCTGTGGCGCCGGGCGTTATCAAGGTCGCCGGCGACCGCAAGCTGATCCAGCACCTCGAGGGCGGCATCATCGCGGAGTTGAACGCAGCCAACGGTGATGTCGTCAAGGCCGGCAAGATCCTCGTCCGGCTCGACGACACGCAGGCAAAGGCGCAGCTCGACCTGATCCAGAACCGGATAGCAACGCGTGAGGCGCTGGCCGCGCGTCTCAGGGCCGAGCGTGACGGCAGGGCCGAGATCGAGTTCGATCCGGCGTTGCTCGCCAACCCCGCCACCGCCGCAAAGGACGCGGTGTCCGCACAGCGCGACGTGTTCGCGGCGAAACACCACAATCTGGCGGACGAGCAGGAAATCCTCAGCCAGCGCCGCCACCAGACCGAGGAGGAGATAAAGGGACTGGAAGAGCTTATCGTCACCAAGGACAAACAGATCGAGGCGATCGAGGGTGAAACCAAAGACCTCGAGAGTCTGCTCAAGAAGGGGCTGACCACCCGCGAGCGGAACCTGTTGCTCAGACGACAGCAGCAGGAGATCGAGGGCGAGCGCGCCACCAATATCGCCGCAATCGCCCGCGCCAGAAGCGCCATGGCCGAGATCGACATGCAGATCCTGAACCTCGATACGGTGCGGCTCAACGAGTCCGTCGATGAGTTGAGCAAGGTCGAGGCGGAACTGTTCGACCTGAGACAGGAGGAGCGTGCCGCCAGGGACGTGCTTACCCGTACCGATGTCGTCGCACCGGTTGACGGCATCGTCATGGATCTGAAGGTCCACACCGCGGGCGGTGTCGTGAAACCCGGCGATACATTGATGACGATCGTACCGCTCGGACAACAACTCGTGGTCGAAGCCATGGTCAAACCGGAGGATGTCGAGACGATCGCACCCGGACAGCCCGCGCGTGTCAGCTTCCCGGCCTTCGCCCGCTACAACCTGCCGCCGCTCGAGGGTGTCGTGGAGATCGTGTCGGCTGACCGCATGGTTGAGGAGCGCAGCGGCGCACCGTATTTCGCCGCGACGGTTGTGATCGACAAAAGCGAACTCGGCAAGCTGGAGGGCCGCAAGCTGCTGCCCGGCATGTCGAGCGAGACGATGATCCGGACGGGGGCTCGCACCGTTCTCTCTTATCTCGCCGAGCCGATCACGCAGAACTTCCGCCGGGCCATGCGGGAAAAATAGCCGTACGCCGCCCAGCGAAATTCAAGACAGCAGCATTCGCCCGGCCGTGATCGCCAGGAAGAATGCAAAGGCAAGTTTCAGGTAGCGCGGGTTGAGCGCGTGGGCGAGCCTTGCGCCCAAGGGTGCGAACAGGAAGCTCACGGGCGCTATGATGGCAACCGCCGGCAGGCTGACGTAACCCAGGCTGAGCGGAGGCCTGCCTGCAATTGCGAGACCCGACCAGATGAAGCCGGCCACTGCCGGAAGCGCAATAAGCAGGCCAAGCGCCGACGATGTGCCGACGGCCCGGTGCACAGGAAAGGAAAAGCTGGAAAGCGTCGGCACCGAGAGCGTGCCGCCACCGATTCCCATGAGCGAAGAGACAAAGCCGATGACAGAGGCGATCGCGCGGTTGATCCAGCCGCTTTGCGGCAGGTGATCGGAGATCACGAAGTGCTTCGGCAACGCCATGTTGAGGGCCACCAGCAGGCCGACGACGCCGAAAACCAGCCGCAAGCCGGCGCCCGGGATGAACTTCGACGTGATGCCACCGATCAGGGCACTCACGAAAACGGCCGGTCCCCACAGAGTGAGCAGAGGCCGATCGACATTGCCGCGCCTGTTGTGCGACCGCATTGACGAGATCGAGGTGGGGATGATGACCGCAAGCGACGTCGCGACAGCCAGATGGCTGATCACAGCAGGCGAAAAGTGGAACAGGCTAAGCACCCAGAACAGCACCGGGACGATGACGATGCCGCCGCCGACCCCCAGCAGACCGGCGAGCACGCCGGAGGCCATTCCGGTCATGGCCAGACCGGCGACCAGCATTGCAATCGTCAGCCCGTCGAAAACCGACGTGTCGAATCCGAAGTCCACTGTGATTTTTCCTTGATTGGCCGACTGCGGCCTTGCGGATACATTTTTGGCCGCGCCTGTCCGCCCGTCGCGACCTGGGTGCAGATCGCCCGAAAGCGTACAGGGGTTTGGGGTGCGGAATGCTTTAGTGGCGCACCATCCCGGCGTCGACATTGAGCGTCTGGCCGGTGATCCAGCGCGCATCGTCGGAGGCCAGGAACGAGACCACATCGGCGATATGTTCCGGCTGCCCCTTGCCTTTCATCGCCTGAAGCATCTCGACGAAGCCGAACGCCTCATTGTGCGGGCTCGCCTTGACGCCGTCGCTCTCGACCAGGCCGGGCGTCACCGCATTGGCGGTGATGTTGTATTTGCCGAGTTCGGTGGCGAGCGCCCTGGTGAAGCCTATGACGCCACCCTTGGCTGCGACATAGGCCGCCATGTTCGGCGTGCCGGCAAAGAAGGTGTTGGATGCGATGCTGATCACCCGCCCAGCTTTGCCTGCCGCACGCATCTGGTCCGTGCCGGCGCGGCTGACGATGAAGGTGCCTGTCAAATTGACGTCGATGATCTTGCGCCAATGGTCGAGATCGACATCGTCCCAGGCGACGAACGGCACGATGCTGGCATTGTTGACCAGGATGTCGATGCCCCCGGTCAGGGTCTGGATTTCGGCGAAGAGTGCCTTGACGGAGGCCGGATCGGAAATGTCGGCGGCAATCGCCCTCGCCCTTCCGCCTATTGCCGCGGCCGCCGCCTTGGCGCCTTTGGCATTGATGTCGCTGACGATGACGATTGCCCCGTCGGCGGCGAGCCGCGCGGCGATCGCCTTGCCGATACCCTGCGCAGCGCCCGTAACCAGGGCCGTCTTCCCCGCAAGCCGTTCAGTCATGAAAATGCTCCCTCAATCCGTGGTGATATCTGTTCAGGCGTCGGCGTCGATCACGGCCAGCGCCGCGTCGATACCCCTGCCGATCGCCAGTTTCTGGCCGGCCGCGTTCATGGCGCCGCCAAGTGCCGTCAGCGCCGCGATCGCATAGATCGGCTGGGCGGTCGGACCCATATGGCCGATGCGCGTCAGCTTGCCCAAGGTCTCGCCGCGGCCAGACGAAAACACCACCCCGTAACGGGCGCGGGCAGCCTGGCGAAGCGCCTTCTCGTCGACACCTTCGGGCGTGCGGACAGCGGTCGTGGTCGGCGACGCGATGCTGTCGCTGGCCGCCCAGATCGACAGGCCCATCGCAGCAATGCCCGCGCGCATGGCCTTGGCGGTGAGCGCGTGGCGCGCCCATACCGCCTCCGGCCCCTCATTGAGATAGAGGTCGAGCGCGACATCGAGCCCGTTGATCTCCGAGACCGACGGCGTGAACGGAAACGGCTTATCCCGCGACCACGCATGCTCCCAATCGACGATGCTCAGCATCGACGCGCGGGGGGCTGCCTCGTTGCTCTTCATCTTGGCCCAGGCCCGCTCGCTGACGCCCATCATCGTCAGGCCGGGAGGCGCGCCCAGGCATTTGTTCGGGCCGGTGACATAGATATCGGCCTTGCAGTCCTCCGGGTGCGTCTGCATGCCGCCAAAGGACGAGACGGCGTCGACGATGAGATAGCCGCCATGCGCTGAGACCAGCGCGCCGATGGCGTCGATCGGATTGATGGTGCCGGACGGCGTGTCGTGGTGGCAGACGGAAACGACGGTGATCTCCGGGTGCGCCTTCAGCATTGCCTCGACCGCCTGCGGATCTATCGCCTCGTTGTAGGGCACCTCGATCTCGAGCAGATGTGGCGAATAGCGCTTCGCCCAATAGCCGAACCCCTTGCCGTAAACGCCGGAGGCAAGGTTGAGCACGACATCGTCCGGCGTGATCAGCGAGGCCGCGGCGGCCTCCAGGCCAAGCACCGGCTCGCCATGCAGGATGACCGGCTTGTTCGACAGCCGCATCGCCTTTTGCGCCTTGTCGACCACACCCTCATAGAAAAGCTGGAACGCCGGGTCGTAGTCGTAGAGCACCGTGCGGCCGAGACCGCGCAGCACTTCGGCATAGGCGTTCACCGGTCCCGCGGTCAGGGTGATGACCGGATCGGCGTGTTCGAGATAGCGCATCGTCTTGTCTCCGGATTGGCGGCGGTCAGCCGTAGAATTGCGTGCCGGTCTTGTAGGTCTTGAAGTTGTCCATGTCGTGCGAGTACATCAGCTCGGCGCCATGGTCTTCGGCGAGTTTCTTCACCTTGCGCATCGAATTGACGCCCGCCACCGGATCGATGTGGAAGGCCGCCTGGCACAGCGTCTCGAGGCTCTTCTGCGTATAGGCCGCATCGATCGTGAACATGATCGGCTTGCGCTTGGGGAACTCGACCAGCAGGCTGTAATGGCCGATCGAATGGCCGGGCGTCGAGATCAGCCGGACGCCCCTGGCAAGCTCGACGTCGCCATCAATGCCTTCAAAGGTCGAATTCGCCCGTGTCGTTCCCGCAAGCAATTGCCCGGTCGCGCCACGCGCTTCGGCAGCCTCCGCCGAAAAACTCAGATCGGAATAGCCGAGATGCTCGAAAGGTTCGGGATTGCAGGCCTGCGGCACCTCGGTCCGGTGGCAGATCTTCTTGGCGTGCGGAAAATACTTGTTGCCGCCGCAATGATCGAAGTGGAAATGCGAATTGACGACGACGTCGATGTCCTTCGGTTCGAGGCCGAGCAGCGCCAGGGCGCCTGGGATGGTCTGGTGCTTTTCCTGGATCGGCTTTTCGAACGGCAGCACCTTCATCACGTGATCGTAGTCGTAGCCGGTGTCGATGAGGAACCGGCCCTCGGCATGTTCGATCAGGATCGAATAGACCGGGAAGCGCACTTCGCCGCCAGGGCCGCGGTTCCAGAACACATGATATCCGTCGAGAACGAGCGAGCCGCCGTCGAGCAGGTAGACCTTGGTATCCGACATTCTTGCCTCCTTTATTGGCGCGGGTCCCGTCCGCGCATGAATTGTCCTCAGCGCGCGCCGCGCTCATATGGAATGCCGAGCGCCGCCGGCAGGCTGGCGCGCCGGCCGAACAGCACCAGCATGATCATCACCGCCAGGAACGGCAGCATCTGGATGATGTCGGTCGGTATGTTGATGCCGGCCACTTGCATGGCCGTCGTCAGCGACAGGCAGACACCGAACAGCAACGCGCCGAACAGCACCCAGATCGGGCGACCGCGCGCCAGCATGGCCAGCACGATGCCGAGAAAGCCCGCGCCATTGGTGATGAACGGAATGAACAGGCCGGCCCCGACATTGGCGAGATACGCGCCCCCGAGCCCGGCCAGCGCTCCGGTCGTCAGCACGGCGATGGTGCGGGTCCGCACGACATCGATGCCGGCGACATCGAGCGCGGCCGGCTTGTCGCCTGCCGCCTGCAAATTGAGGCCCAACTGCGTGCGCCGGTAGATGTAGCCCATGCCGAAAACCAGCGCGACCGCCAGATAGACGATCAGATGATGCTTGAAGAATGCAGGCCCGATGACCGGAAGGTCCGAAAGCAGCGGAATGACAGTCGCATCCGCCGCCGGCAGGCGCGGATAGCTGCGCGAGAACTGGAAATGGTGGAGCAGCGCCGTCAGGCCTTCCAGCCCCAAGGTCAGCGCGATGCCGATGACGATCTGGTTGAGCCCGATGCGCACGCAAAGCAGCGCCATGACAAGCGCCACCGCAGCACCCCCGGCGGCGCCGGTGAGAAAGCCCAGCCACAGCGACCCGGAATAGAAAGCGCCGACAAAGCCGAGATAGGCGCCGGCCAGCATCATGCCTTCGATGCCGATATTGAGCACGCCAGCCTTCTCGGAGATCTGCTCGCCGAGCCCGGCAAGCAGCAGCGGGATCGCTGCGGTGACGGCGCCGAACAGCAGCGCGCTGAGAAAGACCTCGCTGAAGAGCCCGGTCATGCCCTAGGCCCTCCGCGACTGGTTGTATCGGTGATCGAAATATTCGGCGAGCGCGAGCACGATCAGCACGATGGAAACCAGCACCAGCGTGAAATGATTGGGCACGCCGAGCCGGCGCGCCGCGCTCTCGCCGCCGATCGAAAGCACCGAAAGCAGGAACACGAAGCCGATGGCCGCAAAGCCGTTCATACGGGCGAGAAACACGGCGGGTATCACGGCAAGCC
>NZ_RZPB01001300.1:0-953 GCF_003998535.1 Mesorhizobium sp. M7A.F.Ca.AU.002.02.1.1
CCGTTGGGCCTTGTGTTGGCGAGCACCTTGCTCTGCCCGGCCAGGGCCAGAAGCTGGTTGCGCGTCTGGATCAGCGCGTCATGGCCGGCGCCGTTGACGTCCTGCAGGTAGAAGTCGAAGCCGTTGGTGTTGCCGAAGCCCTGGATGGCGGGAGGCGCGAGCGCGAAGACCTGCGCGTCCCTGATCTTCGAAAACGCGCCCATCGCACGGCCGGCGATGGCCTGCGCGGCGGAAGCCGGCGATTTGCGCAGGTCGAAATCCTTCAGCCGCACGAAAGCGATGCCGACATTCTGCCCTGCGCCGCCGAAGCCGAAGCCGGAGGCGGTGAACACCCCGTCGACGGCGTCCTTCTCCTGGTTGAGATAATGGTCGGTCACTTCTGCCAGCACGCGCTCCGTGCGATCCTGCGTCGCGCCGACGGGCAGCTGCACGCTGGTGATCAGGATGCCCTGGTCCTCTTCCGGCAGGAACGAGCTCGGCAGCCGGGCAAACATCCAGCCCACGGCAACGACGATGGCCAGGAACACGACGAGGAAGCGCCAGGATCGGTTGATGATGCCGTGCGAGCCGTCGCGGTAGGCAAGCGTGCCGCGATCGAAGACACGGTTGAACCAGCCGAACGGGCCGGTCTGCGTCGCATGGTCCTTGGGCGGCCGCAGGATGGTGGCGCAAAGTGCGGGCGTCAGCACAAGGGCGACCAGCACGGACAGCACCATCGCCGAGACGATGGTCACCGAGAATTGCCGGTAGATGATGCCGGTCGAGCCGCCGAAGAAAGCCATCGGCACGAACACGGCCGAAAGCACCGTGGCGATGCCGATCAGCGCGCCGGTGATTTCGTGCATCGACTTGCGCGTCGCCTCCTTCGGCGACAGGCCTTCCTCCTGCATCACGCGTTCGACATTCTCGACGACGACGATGGCGTCGTCGACCAAGAGGCCGATGGCCAGCAC
>NZ_RZPB01001301.1:0-951 GCF_003998535.1 Mesorhizobium sp. M7A.F.Ca.AU.002.02.1.1
GGGGAGTGCGCCCGCCGAGACCGTCAGCACCGCCGTCCACCAGGCACCAATCAACAGAAGGTCCCAGTAGGGCGCGACGACGGTGAAATCCAAACCTTGCATCGTGCTCTCCGGTCAGACGATGGCGAAGCGTTTGTCGAGCAGGTCGACGATCCGCGCAACCGCGTAGACCATGATCATGTAGAGCAGGGCTGCAACGCCGAATATCTCGAACGGCTTGTAGGTGGAGCCGATGAAGCGCTGGGCGGTGTAGGTCAGTTCGACGACTGAAATGGTCGACACAAGTGCTGATCCCTTCAACAAAGCAACCGTATTGACCCCGAGCGGCCGGATCATCAGCCGTGCGGCCTGCGGCAGCACGACCTTGCGCAAGGTCTGGAAACGGCTGAAGCCTGTTGTGCGGGCGGCCTCCGTCTGGCCCCTGTCGACCGCGACCAGCGCACCACGGATCGATTCCGCCATATAGGCGCCGATGTTGAGACCGAGGCCGATAACGCCGGCGGCGAACGGCTCCAGATTGATGCCGATCTGCGGGCCGCCGAAATAGAGCACGAAGAGCTGGATCAGGCACGGCGTGCCGCGAAACAGGCTGACATAGAGCGTGCCGATGGTCCGCAGGATTGCCGATTTCGACATCTTGGCGGCCGCGGCCAATGAAGCAGCCGCGAGGCCCAGGATCAGGGCCAACACCGTGATCTCGATCGTCACCAAGGCGGCCTCCACGAAGAACGGGAAGACGCGCTGCATCAAGGAGAAATCCATGAAAGGGTCCAGCAGGAGTAACGCTCGGCTTCAGGCGGCTTTGCTCGCCTGAAGCCAGGAGAGATCAGCGGATGTCGCTGCCGACCCACTTCATCGAGATCTTTTCGTAGCTGCCGTCCGCCAGCATGTCGTCCAGCGCCTTCTGCATCGCAGCCTTGAGCTCCGGATTGTCCTTGCGGATGGCGATGC
>NZ_RZPB01001302.1:0-947 GCF_003998535.1 Mesorhizobium sp. M7A.F.Ca.AU.002.02.1.1
GACGAGCCGACCTCGGTGCTCAACGCCGCCGATATCGAAGTGCTGTTCGCGCGCGTGCGCTCGCTCAAATCGCGCGCCAGCTTCGTCTGCGTCTCGCACCGTCTCGACGAGGTGCTGGCGATATCAGACCGCGTCTACACGATGAAGGACGGCGCGGTCGTCGCCGAACACCGCGCGGCCGAGGTCACCGCGCCGGAGCTGCACGAGATCATGGTCGGGCGCGGCCTGCAGGCCGAATATTACCGCGAGGCTCGCCAGCAGGCGCCGCGCGACACGGTCATGGTCGAGGCCAGGGGACTGGGCGCGAACGGTGCCTATCACGGTGTCGACCTGAAAATCAGGGCCGGCGAGATCGTCGGCATTGCCGGCGTCGTCGGCTCCGGCCGCGAAGAAGTCACGCGCACCATCGGCGGCTTCCTGCAGCACGATGCCGGCGAAATGAAAATCGCCGGTGACGCCGTGCGCTTCGCCTCGCCGGAGCCGGCGGTGCGCAAGGGGATCGGCTATGTGCCGCGCGAGCGCAGGCTCGAAGGCCTGGTGATGTTCCTGTCGATCGCCGAGAACATTTCGCTGGCCGATCTCTCCAGCGTCATGCGCCATGGCGCCATCGACTATGGCAAGGAGCGCCGGCTCGCCGCCGACTGGATCAAGCGGCTGCGCATCAAGGCGCCCGGCCCCGATGCCGCCTGCCGCAAGCTCAGCGGCGGCAACCAGCAGAAGGTGGTGCTGGCGCGCTGGATGACGGCGGGCTCGCGCATCCTGGTGCTCGATCACCCGACGCGCGGCCTCGATGTCGGCGCCAAGGAAGAGGTTTACGAACTGGTCCGCGATCTCTCCGCGCAAGGCGTGGCGATCCTTCTGATTTCCGACACGCTGGAAGAGACGATCGGCCTGTCGCACCAGGTGCTGGTGATGCGCGACGGCGAAATCACCGCGCGCTTCGACGC
>NZ_RZPB01001303.1:0-946 GCF_003998535.1 Mesorhizobium sp. M7A.F.Ca.AU.002.02.1.1
GACCTGGCGAGCGGCCGGCTGGTCGAGATCGACCTCGAATCCTTCAGGGAGGTGAGCTCGCCGCTGTTTGCCATGCATCGCAGCGATCGCAGCCCGAAGCCGGCGGCGGCCTGGCTGATCGACCAGTTCAAGCGCCAGCTCGGCTGCTTCAACGAGTTCGAACCGGGCGAGGTGCCGGATGAGGAGCACGAGACAGCCCATCGATCAGCGCCATGAGCACGGCGCGGTAATCTTGCGCTGAGGCGCCGGCCTCGATGGCCAGGGCGGCACGGTCGCAGGCGGAGCCGAGCAGTGCTGTCAGCGCGTCGGCCGGCAATCTCGTCATCGTCTGCGCCCGCATCGCCGCGACCAGCCCTTCGCGCAGAGAGCGGTTGCCGTGGCGATTGTCGATCGCGTCCATGGCGGCGCGGCCAAGCACGGCCGGGCCGTCGAGCAGCAGCAGCCGCGTGCGTCCGGGCGCGCGCATGGCGGCGAGATAGGCGTCGGAGCCGGCAATCAGCGCGTCATGGGCAAACAGCGATGGCGGCGAGGCGCGCTCGATCTCCTCGGCGACCGCTGCCGCCTCCTGCTCGACCACGGCAGCAAACAGTGCCTGCTTGTCGGCAAAATGATGGTAGAGCGCGCCGCGCGTCACGCCGGCGGCGGCGACGATCTCCGGCGTGCCGGTCTCGGAATAGGATTTCTCCGTGAACAGCTTTCGCGCCGCGGCAATCAGGTGGGCGCGCGTGGCTTCGGTGCGGTCGCGGTTGGAACGACGCGCGAAATCTTGTTGCATACATGCAGCCTGTATGTTAATTCGGTTTACATGCAGACTGTATGTTAATTGACGGGAGAAGGAAAGATGAAGACCACGAGCTATTACCCGGTGCTGATGACCGGCGACGTCGCCGGTCATCAGCACCGGGTAATAGCTCGTGGTCTTCATCTTTCCTTCTCCCGTCAATTA
>NZ_RZPB01001304.1:0-935 GCF_003998535.1 Mesorhizobium sp. M7A.F.Ca.AU.002.02.1.1
TGCCGGGGCTGTCCGGCCCGCCGCTGAACCATGGCGCGTCGAGCGACCAGTTGGCGCCCGACAGGCCCGCCGCCAGCACCTCGACCATCAGCGCGATGTTGGCGCCGCGCTGACCGCCGAAGGCGAGCATTGCACCCTTCATGGCGGCGGCGGGATCGGTGGTCGGATTGCCGCTGGCGTCCAGTGCCCAGCCTTCCGGGATTGTCTTGCCGTCCTCGGCCGCTTTGCGGATGTTGACGAAAGCGGTGGCGCTCGACGACTGGTCGATGACCAGCGGCGCCCCGTCGGCGGCAGGCGCGGCAAACGACATCGGGTTGGTGCAGTAGACCGGCTTGACCGAGCCCGAGCCGGCAAGCACGGCCGGGCCGTTGGTGGCTGCGAACGACACCAGTCCTTGTGCTGCCAGCCTTCCGGTGAAATAGCCGAGC
Organism: Mesorhizobium sp. M7A.F.Ca.AU.002.02.1.1; assembly: GCF_003998535.1. Lineage (NCBI taxonomy): Bacteria > Pseudomonadati > Pseudomonadota > Alphaproteobacteria > Hyphomicrobiales > Phyllobacteriaceae > Mesorhizobium > Mesorhizobium sp. M7A.F.Ca.AU.002.02.1.1. The sequence continues at coordinate 429 of NZ_RZPB01001304.1, forward strand.
GCGCCGCATGTATAGGCGTTCTTCTGCGAGAAGATGGCGACACCGAACAGCTTTGCCGCCTTGGCGAGGTCGTCGATGTTGCGGTCGAAGCCGGTATGCGCCAGCCCGCCGCGTGCATCGGAGAGATAGACTGCCAGCGCCGGCCGTGTGATCACCGGGTCGGCATTGCCGTCGATGCGTCCGGCTTCCAGCGCCTCGAGATAGTCGATGAAATGCGACAGACCGACCGAGGAAAGCCCTTCGGCCTCGGCTGATATGATCGAAGCAGTGAGCGATTGCGCCGCTTCCTCATTGGCGCCGGCGCCAAGTGCCGCCATCCGGCACAGTCCTTTTGCCTGGTCGAGACTGAGTTGCATCATGGCCGTCCTAGGGGAGTAGGGGAATAGGGGAGTACGGGACAGTGGGCAGTGAATAGCGAATGGGGATGGAAATGTGAATGTGGATAGTGGCCCGATACTCCCCTACTCCCCTACTCCCCTACTCCCCTACTCCCCTACTCCCCTACTC
>NZ_RZPB01001305.1:0-934 GCF_003998535.1 Mesorhizobium sp. M7A.F.Ca.AU.002.02.1.1
CTGGATACGCGCCTTTCCAAGGCCAGCCCGGATATCGAGCTTGTGCCATCGAAGGGTGGCGTCTGGTATTCCTACCAGTGGCGGTGGGACGCCGAGCCATACAACAAGCCGGAACTACGCCAGGCCATAGCGCACGGCCTCAACCGCGACCGCCTCAACCAGATCATATGGGCTGGACAAGGCAAGATATCCGATAGCTTCACGCCAGATGGCCTCTGGTGGACGCCGACCGATCTGGTGCACTACGAATACGATCCGGAAAAGGCGCGCAAGATCGTGGCTGATTCTGGCCTGAAGGGCACCACCATCAAGCTTGCGGCGCCAAGCGGCGATACGCTTCGACGCTTCGCCGAGCTTGCCAAGGAAGACCTTGACGCGATCGGCCTCAACATTGAGCTCGATCCGGTTCCGCAAAGCGACTACTACGCCAAGGCGGTTTCCGGCGAGATACGCTTCACGCCTATGCGCTGGACGCAACGGGCGGATCCCGATGGCCTTATCCACTACCTCTTCTCCAGCAAAGGCACCGCAAATTCCACGGGCTACAAGAATCCCGACGTGGACAAATGGATCGATGAGGCGCGGGTAATTTCCGACCAGGCTCGCCGCAAGGAACTGTACGAGAAGATCCAGCGTCAGATTTCTGCCGATCTGCCTTACATGCCCGTCGGCTTCAGCGTCGAATTCAACGCCATGCGCAACACCGTCAAGGGGTTTGCTCCGATGCCGGATGAAATCCCGCGGTTCCGTTATGTTTGGAAAACGCAGGCCTGATCGTCATGCTTTGCCGCGGCGTGGTGCGCCGCGGCTTCTGGCGCGGGTGGAACCTTATCCCGCCTGCAACCGGTGGAAAGGATTTGATCGCCATATGACCGCCGCCCATCAGATGCGCACCAACCGCCCGCTTTGCGAGACGCGCGCCCGGAGCCGTTCG
>NZ_RZPB01001306.1:0-931 GCF_003998535.1 Mesorhizobium sp. M7A.F.Ca.AU.002.02.1.1
CTTTAAACGAAGTTAGGCGTAGAAAAATTCCATTTTCAACAAAACTTGGCGAAGGAATTGGTCCAGACACGTCAATAGTAATAGATTTTCTAAATGGATCTCGGTTTTATTTTGTGAATTTTGAGAATCCTGTCCTATTTTCTTTAGAAATAATCGATCAGTAACGAAGAAGATCACGGTGACAGTGTATTTTTGTATACTGGATCGACCTTCATTTACTGTAGACTAGCAGAATGGCTCGGCTTGCCCGTATTGTAGTCCCCGGTCTGCCGCACCATGTCACCCAGCGAGGCAACGGGCGCGCCAAAGCGTTTTTAACGCCGTAAAACTATGCGCTCTACAAAAACCTCCTGATCGAGCATTGCCGCTCCGCCGATGTCGGCCTCTGGGCGTGGTGCCTGATGCCGAACCATGTGCACCTGATCCTGATGCCTGCCGGCGCGGATGGCCTGCGGTGCGCGCTCGCGAAGGTGCACCGCGCGTATGCCGGGACCATCAATGCGCGATAAAACAAAACCGGGCATTTCTGGCAGGGTCGCTTCGGCGCCATCGCGATGGACGAGGACACCTCTTGTCGGCTGTGCGTTATGTCGGGTTGAATCCGGTGCGCGCGGGACTGGTGAAGCAGGCGGCGGATTGGTCCTGGTCAAACGCTCGGGCGCATCCGACTGATAAGCCCGATGGCGTCACGGAATTGGGGCCGATGAAACACAGTTGCCGTCGTCGGTCGGGCGGTTCGATTTGATCGAGATGGATGCCGCGGCTTTCGACGCACTGCGCAAGGCCGAGAGCATCGGCTGGCCGGTGGGCAACGAGGCATTTCTGGGTAGGATTTTCGGGCAAACCGGAACCGCGGAAGCGGGGCAGGCGGCCGAAGCGAAATAGTGCACTGTGACCGTAATTCTTGAGCGCGGCGCATGATGGGTTACCC
>NZ_RZPB01001307.1:0-924 GCF_003998535.1 Mesorhizobium sp. M7A.F.Ca.AU.002.02.1.1
ATGAAGCGGCGGTCATGTGGCACCTGAAAGTTCAGCTGCCTTCCGTGAATGTCAGCGCACGCGCTTCTGTTCGTCTGATTGAGAAAGTGACGCCATGGCGGAACTTCGGATCGCCGCCGCGCTTAATCCGGTGGAGGAGTTATCCGATGAACGCGACCAAAGAGTTTTTTGAAAGCTGGCTGCAGGAGAATGTCGGCACTCTTGCCGGCCAAGAGGAAGTGAGCTTCGCCGTGCTGGCTCAGCAATTCGAGCAGGATGCCGAAGCGGCCGGTTATGGTCGCGAGGTGCGTGAGGACGAGCTCGGAAACATTGAAGATGCGATCGAGCAAGCGCTCAAGAAAGCGCGAACTGGCGTGCATGGTGACGCCGCTGGCGAACCCAGCGATGTGGCAGCCCTCATGGATGCGCTGGAGGTCGAAGATGCCAAAAGCGGGCCGTAGGCCATACCAGATCAGCTCTTTTCGTTTGTCGAAGTTGCCGGGGTAGCCCCATGGAGCAGTTTCGCAAGGACATGGCCGCCTTGGCAGAGCCGGCTTTCTGGGTGACGATAGGTTTGCTTCTGGTCCCTTATGCGCTTGGAACGGTGCTGCTCGTTTGGACCTGCGGCTGCCTGTAAGGTGCTACTGACACACCCCGGTGGTGGTTCAACGGCCCTAACGCCATACAATACGGAGCTAATGCGCTCGCGGGGGGATCCTGCGCTGCAGCAATGTCCGAACGATCTCGTCGCCAGGAAGTTCATCGTCGACACCAAGCTCCTTTGCTGCCGGTAATCGCACCGCCGCGGCTGACAGCTTTTGCGAGAGGGGAGAGGGCCGCCGTGTGCAGGCGCCGACGCTATCTGCGCTCTCAAAGTTCCAGCTACGGCCCCCTGTCACGGTTCCCCGATCACGCGCCTGAAGCGCGTTTCCTTGCCTCGAAAAT
>NZ_RZPB01001308.1:0-920 GCF_003998535.1 Mesorhizobium sp. M7A.F.Ca.AU.002.02.1.1
GAATTACGCGGGAGCTGCCGCGCGAAGCGCCGATGACCGGCCTGGAATCCGGCAGGGACGGCCGGAAGCCGAGCCATTGCGAGGCAGGCGAGCCGAGCCTGGGAAAAATTTGCCTGGCGCCACGGTCAAGCAGCGCCAGCCGGCGCGGATTTGGCGGCGCGACCAGGCCGCCGAGTTCGGCGGTGCCGGCGACCCGCAAGCGGCCAGGCATCGGCGTCAGGTAGAAACCAAGATCGACGGGACAGACAGGTCGGTTGAGCAGCGGCGCGTCGGTCTGGAATTCCAGATGATAGCCGCGCTCGGTCTCGAGCGGAATCCTGTCGCCGGCCTGCGCGGCCAGTGCGCGCGACCGTGCACCGGCGGCGATCACCACCGTGCCAGCCTTGATGCGAACGCCGGGTCCGCTGAGCTGCACACCGTCAGCCTCGACCTGCAGCCCGGTGATCTCTGCCTGCTTCACCGATGCACCACGGGCACTCACCGCGCCCAGCAACCGCCGCATCACCATTGCCGGATCGGTGACATTGATCGAGTCGGGAAAATACACGCCATGCGCTGCTGTCGCCGGCAGGCCCGGCTCAAGCGCCGCCACCTCTTCGGGAGTCAGGACCTCTTGGTGGATGCCAAACCCAGCGCGCATTGCCCGGCCGCCGGCGCCAGCGGCAAAATCGCTCAAGCGGCGATAGAGGTAAAGACAGCCATTGCGGCGCATCTGGTCCTCCAGCCCGGCCTCCCCGACCATGTCTTCCCAGGCTGGAAGGGCGTCGGCCAGCAGTCCGGCGAGCGCCAGTGCATTGGCCCGGGTGGCCGCCGGCAGCGATTGCCGCATGAACCGAACGAGCCATGGCGCCAGCTGCAGCAGCGCCGGCCAGCGCAGCGAAAACGGGCTGTCGGGATCAAGCAGCAGCTTTGGCAATGCC
>NZ_RZPB01001309.1:0-918 GCF_003998535.1 Mesorhizobium sp. M7A.F.Ca.AU.002.02.1.1
AGGCCGTGTACTTTCGATCGAGCTGGGCGAGCTACGATACCGCCCACCCCGGCACGTTGCGCCTCATGCCCGCCCAGCACCGCCTGAAAGATTTGCGCGCCGACTACTCGGCCATGCAGGCGATGATGTTCGACGAGACATCTTATTCGTTCGACGAGATCCTCGCGCGCATCGAAACGCTGCAAGCGACGCTCAACACAGATGTGCCGGCCGCTGACACGCCGAAATAGCGCCTGCTGTCGGAGCATGGCGTTCCACTTGGCGGTGTCGCTATCTAGCCGCGCGCGCCATGCTCTTCTACGGTCACTATCTATCCGCGCGTCGAAAGCCAAAGTATGTCAGCTGCGCCAAGCGCTTCAACGATTTCCGTTCGTCAAACCCTCGACATCCTCGATGGTCCCTTTCGCAGCGTCGCGACGGGCATCGCCGAGGACCAGTATGCCTTTTGGCTTGGTTCGGGCATCTCATTCGGACGGGTAGATGGCCTGAAGCACATCATCGTGCGTGTGATGGAGTTTCTGCGCCAGCAGAGCGATCCGGCCAACCCCAACTGCCCCTATAACATAGCCCTCAAGCGTGCCCTCGGCCTCGCCCCGCTGTCGGCCGACGAATGGGCAAGGGTCGATTTCACCCTTGGCTTCGCCGCTTGGCCGGACCAGGCCGCCATTGTCGCGCGGCTGACCAACAATTATGCTCGGCTGCTCGACGTCACCGTTGCCGGCAAGGCCGATGACTATTTGCTGTGGGACGGCGTGGGCGTCCCCGCCACCTTCGCGAACCCCGCCATCGAACCCGATGTCGAGCATCTATGTATGGGCATTCTAGTTCTCGAGGGCAGTGCGTCCAGCATCGCCACGGCGAACTGGGACGGACTGGTCGAGAAGGCTGTTGCCGAACTGACGGGAGGCGTTCCCAAGC
>NZ_RZPB01000130.1:0-11248 GCF_003998535.1 Mesorhizobium sp. M7A.F.Ca.AU.002.02.1.1
AGCTCGAACGCCTTGCGCGCCGACTTCACGGCGCGGTCGATATCGGCGGCGTTGCCGTCGGCGATGCTGGCGAAAGGTCGGCCGTCGATCGGCGACGTCACCGGCAGGCTTGCGCCGCTTGTTGCCTCGACCTGCACGCCATCGATGAACAGGCCCTGCGCGCCGATCTCCGTCTTGCGCAGCGTTTCGATGGCATTCTGACTGATCATTGGTGACGGACTCCAAGGGAAACATGCAATGTGGTTGGCGCGCGGAATTCCCAGCCGCGAAACACCGGTTCCCTGCTCGGCACAAGGCTGAGATCGGGGAAGCGTTGGAGCAACAGCCGCACCGCAAGGCACATCTGCTCGCGTGCGAAGAACCGGCCCGAACAGAAATGATGGCCGAAGCCGAAGGCGGCATGGTTGCCTTCGTTGCGGTTGATGTCGAAGCGGTCGGGATCGGCAAAGCGGCTCTCGTCGCGGCTTGCCGAAGCGACGAGGGCGGCGACGGCAGCGCCGGCCGGGATCGTCACGCCGCCAATCTCGACTGCCCGCGTCGTCTGCCGCGTCTGCGTACCGATCGGCGCCACCCAGCGCAGGCCCTCGTCGACCGCCCTCGGCACGAAAGTCTCGGGATCGGCGAGCACCTGCCGCAATTGCTCGGGATGGGCCAGCAGGCCGGCGAGGATCGAGCCGGCGCCATGTCCGGGCTCCTGCATGCCGCCAAGCAGAATGACCTTGATGCTGGGCATCAGAAAGTCGATCGGCCGCGTCGTGCCCTCCGGCATGCCGTCATGCAGCATATGCGACAGCGCCGAGTCATCTGGCTGGCGCGCAAGTCTTTCCAGCGTCGGCAGGATGGCGTCGCCGACCTCGGCACTGATTGCGTCGGCGATCTCCTGCCGTTTCGGATCGTTCTCGAAATTGATGGCGCCCTGGGCAAGGCCGTAGAACCAGCGGCGCAGCGTCGGCATATCGATGCCGGCAAGGCCGAGCGAGCGCGCCAGGCTGAGCGTCGACACCGGCTCGAAATAATCGGTCATCAGCTCGGCGGAGCCCTGGTTGACGATCCGGTCCAGAAAAGGTTCGGCAATCGACCGCACGAGGTCGCCGGCATAGGCGGCGACGGTGCGCGGCCGGTATTTCGGGTCGACGCCTTGGCGCAGTTGCTTGTGCGTCTCGCCATCGGTGGTCAGGATGGTCGGCTTGCCGAAGGAACGCTCAACTGGTGACGAGCCGACGACGGCGGAGAAGATCTCGGGCGACTTGGCGACGCTCTCGACATCCTTCCAGCGGGTGACGAACCAAAGATTGACCGCCGGCACGAAAGCGACCGGCGCACTGCGCCTGAGCTCTGCATAGATCGGGTAGGGATCGGCTTCCAATGCCTCGACGGTGATATTTTCGGCAAAGCTCAAATCCGCCACTCCCCTTGTGGTGTAAGGGGCGGCGTGGCATGCCGCCCCTTTGCTTTTCTCAATCTTTCAGCGGCTGGCCGAGGTTTTTGAACGCGACCGGATCGCGGCTCTTCAGCGCGCTGGCCAGCAGCAGGCCGACGATCGCGGCGATCAGCACCAGCCCCGGCAGGAACACGCCAAGGAAACCGCCGGCTCCCGACAGGCTGCCGAAATTGATGACGATCAAATAGATGATGATGACGAAGGCGATGAAGGTCAGCCCGGGCAGGATGGTGGTCTTCAGCGCATTCTCGTGGGCCGCCGGGTTGGCGCGGAAGAACATCACCACGGCAAGCGATGCCACCGCCATCATCGCGATGACACCGAGCGTCGCGACATTGGTCAGCCACGAAAACAGCGCCAGCACCGGATCGAGGCCGAGCACGGCGAACAGGCCGACAACGACCGCGGCGAGCACGCTCTGGATGACGGAAGCGACATGTGGGCTCTGGTGCACCGGATGCGTCACGCCGATCGTCTGCGGCAACAGCTTCTCGCGGCCCGAGACGTAGATGTAGCGCGCAACCGCATTGTGGAACGCCAGCACGCCGGCAAACAGGCTCGACACGAACAGGATGCTCATCGCCTGCGAAAGCATCGTGCCGGCGTAGCGGTCGGACAGGCCGAACAGGAAGGTCGTCGGATCCTGCAATCCCTGCAGCGTCGGCAGCAATTTGTCGACACCGGCGCCGACCGCCATCAGCCATGCCGTGAGCATGTAGAAGACGCCGATCAGCACGACCGAGAAATAGGTGGCGCGCGGAATGGTGACCTTTGGGTCGCGGGCTTCCTCGGCATAGATCGTCGTCGCCTCGAAACCGATGAAGGCGGCGAAGCAGAACAGGATGGCGATGGCCGGCGAGCCGCTGACGATCTGGCTCCAGCTGAATGGCGCCGCCGACAGGCCGCTATCGCCGCCGGTCTTGAGGATGGCGATATCGAGGATCAGCACCACAAGATATTCGCACAGCACCAGCACCGTCAGGATCTTGGCGGAGAGGTCGACCTGCCGATAGCCGAGCACGGCGACCAGCGCGATGGCGATGAAGCTCCACACCCACCAGGGCAGGTTGATGCCCCAGCCGGCGAACAGGCCGGCGGTTGCGGCGCCCAGCAGGCCCATGACGCCGATCTGCATGGCGTTGTAGGACAGGATGGCGATCAGCGCCGTGGCGCCGCCGGCCATGCTGCCGAGGCCGCGTGCGGCATAGGCATAGAAGGCGCCGGCATTGCCGACATGGCGTGACATGGCGACATAGCCGACCGCGAACAAAAGCAGCAGCACGGTCACGATGAGATAGGTGCCGGAAAAGCCGGCGCCATTGCGCATCAGCATGCCAAGCGGCGTGCCGCCGGCGACTGCCGTGAGTGGGGCGGCCGCAGAAATCACCATGAAGGTGATGGCGCCGACGCCAAGACTGTTCTTGCGCAGCCTGTTGGCCGGCGCCTGTTCCGAGACTGCTGTCATTGATCCCTCCTGTTTGCAAACCCTTGAGTTCGCCGGCCGAATGGCCTGTCCCATGCACTCTGGCGGTTGGTTCATTATTTGAACCGTTATTTTGAATATAGACTTGCAAACAATGCTGATGCCTGTCAAGTTAATTCACACGTTAAATGATTGTCCCGAACGGGGAGGCAAATTTGAGTACGGTCGGAAAAGCGATCTCGCTTCTGGAGCTGTTCAACGTCGACGAGCCCGAGCTCGGCCTGTCCGATCTGGCGCGCCGCTCGGGCTTCGACAAGGCGACGACAAGGCGGCTGCTGGTAGCGCTGGCCGGCCGTGGTTTCGTCGAGCAGGATGCGGGTACGCGGCACTATCGCCTCGGCGCCGGGCTGTCGCGGCTGGCGCGCATCCGCGAGGCGCGCTTTCCCTTCCTGCAGACGGCCGTTCCGCTGGTGCGGGACCTGGCCGCATCGACGGCCGAGACCGTGCATTTGTCGGAATTCGGCGTCGACAGGCTGGTCACCGTCAACGTCGAGCATCCAGCATGGGCAAACCGGGTCAACATCGACATCGGTCAGTTGCTGCCTTTGCATTCGACCGCGTCGGGCATCGCCTATCTGGCCTTCGCCCGCGACGAGACCGTCAAGGCGTGCCTGACGGGTTCGCTCGATGCCTTCACGGCCCATACGCTGATCGAGCCGGCCGCCATCTCAAGATCCATGGGCGAGGCGCGCGAGCGCGGCTATTCGATCTGCGACCAGGGCTATGAGGAAGGTGTGATCAGCGTCGCGGCGGCAATCCGCGGGGCGGATGGCTTTGCGCTCGGCACCATCGCGGTGGCGGCGCCAAAGGCCAGAACGACGGCGGCCGCGATCACGGAGCGGGGACTTGCCGTGAGGGCGGCGGCACGGGAGATTTCCATGCGCCTCAACGGTGAAAACCTGCAAACCCTGAGGAGGCAGGCCTGATGCCCTCGGAGACAGCACCCCGCATCCTGGTCATCGGCACGGGCGACACAAAGGCCGAAGAGCTGTTGTTCATGAAACAGTGCATCGAGCAGTCGGGCGGCAGCGCCGTGATGATGGATGTCAGCGTGCTGGGCGACCCGCCCTACAGTCCGGACCACGATAAGCACGCCGTGGCGCGGGCGGTGGATGTGACGATCGCCGAGATCGTTTCGAGTGGTGACGAGAACACCGCCATGACGCTGATGGCCGGCGGCGCCGTGCAACTGGTGCGCAAGCTCCATCAAAACGGCGAGATTGACGCCTTCATCGCCATCGGCGGTTCGATGGGAACCGATCTGGCGCTCGACGTGGCGCTTTGCCTGCCGCTCGGCGTGCCGAAATTCGTCGTCTCGACCATCGCCTATTCGCACCTCATCCCACCCGAGCGCGTCGCGCCCGACCTGATGATGATCCTCTGGGCGGGCGGGCTGTACGGCCTCAACTCGATCTGCAGGCTGGTCCTGTCACAGGCCTGTGGTGCGGTCGTCGGCGCGGCGAAAATCGTGCTGGCGTCGCGCGTGTCGGCGCGGGCAACAGGCCCGACCATCGGCATGACCTCGCTCGGCAGCAGCTGCCTGCGCTACATGAAGACGCTGAAGCCGGCGCTGGAACAGCGCGGCTATGACGTTGCCGTCTTCCACACCACCGGAATGGGCGGCCGCGCCTTCGAATCGATTGCCGGCCAAGACCATTTCTGCGCGGTGTTCGACTTCAGCCTGCAGGAGATCACCAACCATCTCGCGGGCTCCGTCGTCAGTTCCGGCACCGACCGGCTGGAGAATGCCGGTGCCCGCGGCGTTCCGCAGATCGCAGCACCCGGCGCGGTCGACATGGTCGACCTGCCGACCTGGCAGGATTTGCCGGCTAAATTCTCGACGCGACCGTTTCATGCCCACAACAGGCTGATCGCTTCGATCACCGTCGATGCCGACGATCGCCGCCAGGTCGCCAGGACCATCGCCGCCAAGCTCGGTGCCGCCAGAGGCCGCTCCGCCTTCATCCTGCCGTCCCAGGGCATCCAGGAATGGGACGTGGAGGGCGAGCCGCTCTATGAGCCGGAAGCCCTGGCCGCCTTCACTGACGAAATGCGCAAGGTCATTCCCGCCGGCGTCGAGTTCCACGAGATCGACGCTCACATCAACAGCGACGACTTCGTCGGCAAGGCGCTCGAGATCTTCGACCGCTGGGTCGAGGAAGGCATCGTTCCGCGCGGCAAGCCGGCCGAGGGAGTGGCGGCGTGAGTGCTGTTCCCGTCCAGGCGCTTGTCCTCGATTTCGGCGGCGTCGTCACCCGCACGCTGTTCGAGACCCACGCCTTGACCGAACAGGCGCTCGGCCTCGCGCCGGGGACGCTGCAATGGCGCGGGCCGTTCGATCCGGGCAGCGATCCGCTGTGGCGCGCCATGCAGGCCGACGAGATCAGCGAGCGTGACTATTGGCGCACACGCACAAGCGAGGTCGGCCGTCTGGTGGGGGAGGACTGGCAGGCGATGGAGACCTTCGTCCGGCGCGCGCGAGGGGCCGAGCCGGAAAAGGTGGTGCGGCCGGAGGCTGACAGCACCATTCGCACGGTGCATGCCGCCGGTTTTCGACTGGCCATCCTGTCCAATGAACTCGACCTGTTCTACGGCGCCGACTTCCGCCAGCGGCTGCCGTTGCTCGGCCTGTTCGATGTTATCATCGACGCCACTTACACCGGCATCCTCAAGCCCGACCCGCGTGCCTATGCCTTCGTCACCGAGGCGCTTGGCCTGCCTGCCGGCGCTTGCGTCTTCGTCGACGACCAGCGGCGCAATGTCGATGGCGGCTGTGCTGCCGGCATGCGCACGGTGCATTTCGACGTCGCTCGCCCGGCTCATTCCTATGCCGAGGCGCTCGGCCATTTCGACCTCGTCCCAGTTGCCTGAGATTTTTGCGGAGTCCATTATGCGCGACATCAATTTTCTCACCGAAACCAACGCCAAGCCGATCTGGCATCCGATGGCGCATCCGGCCGAGATGCGGGCCAACCCGCCAAAGGTGATCATGAAAGGCGAGGGTGTGATGGTCACCGACATCGCCGGCAACACCGTGCTCGACGCCGTCGGCGGCCTGTGGAACGTCAATCTCGGCTACAGCTGCGAACCGATCAAGAAAGCGATCGCCGACCAGCTTGGCGCGCTGCCCTATTATTCCGGCTTTCGCGGCACCTCGACCGGCCCGTCGATCGAGCTCGCCTACGAACTCTGCGAATGGTTCGAGCCAGAAGGCATGGTGCGGACGTTTTTCACTTCGGGCGGCTCGGATTCGGTCGAAACGGCACTTCGGCTGGCGCGGCAGTACTGGAAGATCCGCGGCCAGGCCGACCGGACCAAGTTCCTGGCGCTGAAGAAAGGCTACCACGGCACGCATTTCGGTGGCGCGTCGGTCAACGGCAACGCCAATTTCCGCCGCAACTACGAGCCGCTGCTGCCGGGCGTCTTCCACATTCCTGCGCCCTGGACCTTCCGCAATCCGTTCGACGAGACCGACCCAGTGCGGCTGGCAAAACTCTGCGCCAGGGCGCTGGAGGACGAAATCGCCTTCCAGGGTGGCGACACCATCGCCGCTTTCATCATGGAGCCGGTTCTCGGCGCCGGCGGCGTCATCGTTCCGCATGAGAGCTTCATGCCGCTGGTGCGCGAAATCTGCGACCGCCACGAGATCCTGCTGATCGCCGACGAAGTGGTGACGGGCTTCGGCCGCACCGGCGCATGGTCGGGTTCGCGTCTGTCCGGTGTGAAGCCGGATTTCATGACCATCGCCAAGGCGATCACTTCGGGTTATTTCCCGCTCGGCGCCACTTTGATCGGCGCCAAGGTCGCCGATGTCTTCGAGGCCGACAAGACCAGCTTCGGCGCCATCGGCCATGGCTATACCTATTCCGGCCATCCTGTCGGCTGCGCCGCGGGTCTGGCGGCGCTTGCCGAGACCAAACGGCTGCGCCTGAACGAGAACGCGGCCGCGCGTGGTGTCGAACTCGCAGCCGTGCTGGAGGGGCTGAAGGCGAAGCATGCGATCGTCGGCGATGTCCGGTACAAGGGCCTGATGGCGGCGCTGGAGCTGGTCTCGGACCGCGCGACGAAAAAGCCCGCCGACAAGAAGACCATGGCATTGGTTTCGGAGGCGGCCTACGAGGCCGGCGTCATGCTGCGCGTCTCCGGTAACGCCATCATCCTGTCGCCGCCGCTTATCGTCAGCGCCGCGGATGTCGCGAGGATCGGCGAAGCATTGGATGCAGGCCTGTCGAAGGTCTGACGGTTATTGGAGAGAACGGAGTTTCGAGACGCAATGACTCAACCGCAAGAAGCGTTGGTTAGCCGGCGCTCGCGCCTGCTCGGTGCGAAATCGCAATTGTTCTATGACGAGCCCGTGCACCTGGTGCGCGGCGAAGGTGTCTGGCTCTACGATGCCGACGGCCGCAAATATCTCGACGCATACAACAACGTCGCCCATGTCGGCCACTGCCACCCCTATGTGGTCGAGGCCCTGTGCCGGCAGGCAAGCCTGCTCAACACCCACACGCGCTATCTTCACACCGCCATCCTCGACTATGTCGAGCGGCTGACCGCGACCTTCGATGCCAGCCTGTCGACCGCCATCCTGACCTGCACCGGCAGCGAGGCCAACGACATCGCGCTGCGCATGGCGCAGGCCGCCACCGGCCGCATGGGTATCATCGCCACCGACGCCACCTATCATGGCAACACCGCGGCGGTTTCGCAGCTCAGCACCCGCATGCCGCCGGTCGGCGGCCGCGCCCGCAATGTCAGGCTGGTGCCGGCGCCTGACAGCTATCGCCATCCGGCTGCGATGGCCAACGGCAAAGCCTTTGGCGACGCAGTGCGCGAAGCCATCGCCGCGCTGGCAAAGGACGGTATCGGCCTGTCCGGCATCATCCTTTGTCCGCTGCTCGCCAATGAAGGCTTTCCGACGCTCCCATCCGGCTTTTTCGACGACGCGATGCGCGCGGTGCGTGACGCCGGCGGACTGGTCATCGCCGACGAGGTGCAGCCTGGTTTCGGCCGCACCGGCAGTCATTTCTGGGGCCACCAGCGCGCAGGCTTCGTTCCCGACATCGTCACCATGGGCAAGCCGATGGGCAACGGCCATCCAATCGCCGCCGTGGTCACATCAAGGGAGATATTGGCGACCTTCCGCAACGCCTTCCGTTATTTCAACACCTTCGGCGGCAATCCGGTTTCCTGCGCGGTGGCCAATGCCGTTCTCGACGTCATCGAGCAGGAAGATCTCGTTGCCAACGCGCGTGACGTCGGCGCCTATGCACTCAACCTGCTGCGCCCGCTCGCCGATCGCCATGAATGTATCGGCGAGGTCAGGGGCGCTGGCCTGTTCTTCGGCGCCGAACTGGTTCACGACCGCAAGACGCGCGAACCGGCGCCCGACATTGCCGAGCAGGTCGCCAACCGGATGCGCCAGCGCGGCGTGCTGATGGGCAAGACCGGCATCCACGGCAATGTGTTGAAGATCCGCCCGCCAATGCCGTTCTCCCGCGACAATGCCGACTTCCTGATCGGCGTCCTCGAAGAAGTGCTTGGCGAAGTCGGCGGAGTGAAGGCGTGAGCGCAGTCTCCGCGCAATCCGAACCCGAGACGGCAGCCGACGTCACGGCGCTGGCCAGGCGCGCGCTCGCCCATTGGGGCATTGATGAGGGTGAGCCGGAGCTGCTGAAATTCCGCGAGAACGCGGTCTTCCGGATCCGTCTGCCCGATGGCCAGCCGGCCGCCATGCGCATTCACCGGTTTGGCTATCACACGGACGCCGCCCTGCGCTCGGAACTGCAATGGATGGGTTTTCTGCAATCGGCCGGCATCGCCACGCCATCTGCGGTCGCCACGCCGGCTGGCGATCTGTTCGTGCTTGTCAGCGCGAACGCCTCAATGCAACCCCGGCAAGTCGATTGCCTGAGCTGGCTGGAAGGCCGCGCCGTCGGCGCGCGAGGCGTGCCGCTGGATTTTACGCCCGAGCAGGCAAGACAGATCTTTACCGAGATCGGGCGAACCATCGCCCACATGCACAATGTCACAGCAGCCTGGACGCCTCCGTCCGGCTTTGCCCGCCATGCCTGGGATTTCGACGGCTTCTTCGGCGCGAACCCGAATTGGGGGCGTTTCGAGACCTCGCCCTTCCTCGACGGTCCTCGCCGGGAGCTGGTTTTGCGGGCGCGCGAAAAGGCCGTGCGCGCGCTATTGACGTATGAACGCAGTGCCCGCAATTTCGGCATCATCCACGCCGACCTGGTGCGCGAGAATGTGCTCGTCCATGATGGTGCGATCCGCATCATCGACTTCGACGATTGCGGCCATGGCTGGCACATGTACGACCTTGCCGTCGCGCTTTACCAGAACCGCGATGAGGCGATCTATCCGCTGATCGAGGACGCTTTGCTCAAGGGCTATCGGCAGGAGCGCGAACTGACGGCGCGCGACATCGCCGCGCTGCCGCTGTTTTCTGCCTTGCGGGCCTTCGCCTTCCTCGGCTGGGTGCAGAGCCGCGTCGAAGGCGACATCACCAGGGAGGTCGGCTTGCGCATGTCGGCCATCGCAGCCGATGTGGTGATTGCCTATCTGCATGGCGAATAAGGCCGATTGATAAGAACTGGCGGAACCGTCAGCCCTTCGCGAAATGGATGCTGACCGTGCCCGAACTGCCGAAATCGGCGACGATCGTGTCGCCGGGTCGCGCCTCGACCGGACGCACGAACGACCCGGAGAGAACGACCTCGCCGGCAGCGATCGACATGCCGTAGCGGGCGAGCCTGTCGGCCAGCCAGGCAATGCCCATCGCCGGATGGTTGAGCACGCCGGCGCCAAGCCCGGTCTCCTCGACCTCGGCATTGCGCGAAACGATGGCGCCGATCCAGCGCATGTCGGTCTCATCAGGCCGCTGCGGCCGGCCGCCGATGACGATGCCGGCATTGGCGGCATTGTCTGAAATGGTGTCGAAGAAGGTACGCGCCTTCTTCGTCTCCGCATTGACGCGCTCGATGCGCGTATCGAGGATTTCGAGCGCCGGCGTGATGTAGTCGGTGGCGTTGAACACGTCGAAGATCGTCACGCCGGGGCCTTTCAGCGGCGCCTTCATGACGAAGGCGATCTCGGCCTCGACGCGCGGCTGGATAAAGCGGCCGGCCGGAACCGACGCGCCGTCATTGAAGAACATGTCGTCGAACAGCACGCCCGAATCCGGCGTGTCGATGGCGAGCGCATATTGCATCGCCTTGGAGGTGAGGCCGATCTTCCAGCCCTTCGGCTTCAGCCCGGCATCGATCTTGCGCGTCACCAGCGCTGCCTGCACGCGATAGGCATCCTCCATCGTCGCCTCGGGAAAATCGAGGCTGAGCAGCCGGATCTGGCGGCGTGAACGCTCGGCCTCGAACAGCCGTGCCGCGGCGTCTTCCACTTGCTCCGGGGTCATGCTGCTTCCTCGTCGACGACGCTGTTGCGCAGCACGCCGATGCCGTCTGCCTCGACCTCGATGACGTCGCCCGGCTTCAGCCAGATCGGCGGCTCGAAGCGGGCGCCGGCGCCCGTCGGCGTGCCGGTGACGATGATGTCGCCCGGCACCAGCGTGGTGAAGGTCGAGACATAGGCGATAATCTTGCGAAACGAGAAGATCATCCGGCTGGTGCGGTCCTGCTGGCGGATTTCGCCATTGACGCGGGCGGTCAGCGCGATGTCGGCGATCTGCTCCGCGTCGGTGAACGGCACCAGCCAAGGGCCGATCGAGCCGCTGCGGTCGAAATTCTTGCCTTGCGTGACGTTGAACTTGGCATGCCGCACCCAGTCGCGGATGGTGCCTTCATTGCACAGCGACAATGCCGCAATATGGCTGAGCGCGTTGGCCTCGGCAATGCGCCGTCCCGCCTTGCCGATGACGATGACGATTTCGCCCTCATAATCGAGCTGCGGGGATTCCGGCGGCCGCACCAGCGGCGCGCCATGGCCGACGAAGGAGCGGGGAAAACGGACGAACAGCGACGGATTCGAGGGTGCTGCCTGGCCGTCCTTGTACTCCTCGTTGCGGTCCGGATAGTTGACGCCGACGCAGATGATCTTTTCCGGCGAAGGGATCGGAATTTCGTAGGCAATGGCGTCGAGCGGGAAATCGATCGGGAAGGCCTCGGCCTCTTCCGCCAGCCGCCGCAAGGCGCCGGCCTCGATCGCTTCCCGCAGCGTCGGCCACTGGCCGTGGCGCGCCGACAGGTTGATGACACCCTTGCTGGTGACCGCGCCATAGCGCGCCTTGCCGCCGACGGTGAAGGTGGCGAGCCGTGCGTGTTTCATGCTGCGGCTCCGGCAATGGTGGTGGGCGAGGATGG
>NZ_RZPB01001310.1:0-915 GCF_003998535.1 Mesorhizobium sp. M7A.F.Ca.AU.002.02.1.1
TCCCCGTGAACGGGGAGAAGGGTTGGACATAGCCATCGTCGGTGGCGGCATCATCGGTATCTGTGCCGCTGCTTCTCTCGCTGAGGCGGGACGCAGGGTCACCGTCTTCGATCGCACAGGCATTTGCGAGGTGACGAGCTCGGGCAATGCCGCCGCCTTCGCCTTCTCCGACGTGCTGCCGCTGGCGCACAAGGGCATGATGCGGCAGCTGCCGAAATGGCTGGCCGATCCGCTCGGCCCGCTCAGCATCCCGCCCGCCTACCTGCCGACGCTTCTGCCCTGGCTGATCCGCTTCTGGCGCGCCGGTGCGCCGGGGAAATACGAGGCGAGCCTTGCCGCTCAAGCAGGCATGATGAAGCTTGCCGAGGCGGAGTGGATGGGCTTGCTCGATCGCTCCGGCACGCGGTCGATGCTGCGCGAGGATGGCTCGCTCGAGCTTTACGAAAGCGAAGCCGAATTTCAGGCCGGGCTGCCCGGCTGGGCGGCGCGTAAGCGTTTCGGCATCGGTTTCCGCCACGTCGAGGGCGAGGAACTGGCCGCCTTGCAGCCGGGCCTGTCGCCGCGCTTCATCAAAGGCACGTTCGTGCCGGGATGGAAGACGGTCGCCGACCCGAAACTGCTGGGCAAAGCGGTGTGGACCTATGCGCAGGCCAAGGGCGCTCGCTTTGAGCTGGTCCGGATCAGCCAAGTCGCGGCGGATCAGGATGGAGCGACGCTGACGTTGGCAGACGGCACGACCAGAGAGGCCCGGCACCTCGTCGTCGCCGCCGGCGCCTGGTCGCATCTGCTGGCTAAGCAACTCGGCGATCGCATTCCGCTGGAGACCGAGCGCGGCTACAACACCACCTTGCCCACGAGTGCCTTCGACGTGAAGCGGATGCTGATCTTCTCCGGCCATGGTTTCGTCGTCACGCC
>NZ_RZPB01001311.1:0-910 GCF_003998535.1 Mesorhizobium sp. M7A.F.Ca.AU.002.02.1.1
AAGCTGGAGCCGAGATCTTCCATGATCTGCGAGAACCGCATCGTGTCTTCCTGGATGCGCTGCGAGGCACCCTCGATATGGCGTAGCCTGCCCCAATTCTCGACGAAGTAGTTGTTCATCGCCGTGCGCCAACGGAAGATCCAGTGACTGACGATGAAGGCGTTGACCACCTGCACATTCATGCCGACCAGGGCGAGCCACGAAAAATCAGCCAATCCGATATAAAATTCGCTGTTGGTCGACTTTCCAGTCCCCGACATCAGCCCCTGCACATAGTCGAAGAAAGGCCCATACCAGGCGTTGACGGCGACGCTGACCTGCACATTGAAATAGATGAAGAACAGGATGACCGCGGTCATCAGGATCGACCAGCGTTGCCATGGATGCGGCGAATACCAGCTCCAGAATGCGTAGAAGACGAGCACGCAGAACGCGAAATAGAGATAGAACCAGAGGAACGGCTTCGATACGAGGATGGCGATGCCGATGATGGGCGGCGCGCCGGCCGCGGCGGGCGGCAATCCGAAAACCGTACCTAATTGTTCACCACCGAAGAACCAGAACAGGATCGCCGCAAGGCTCCAGACGGCGGCCGAAGTGAAGAACAGCTTCGGCTGCGGGAAAAAGGATACGAACACTGTGGCGAATTCCTCGATCTAGGCACAAATCAGCTGACGACAGCGGGCATAAAGTCACACATTAGTGGGAAAGAAAATGCCCGTGCCCGATGCCCGGCACAGCAAGCTCACAATCATGGCGATTTTGGCGCAGCCGACCATGTGATGGCGCCGGAGACGACCAGCACGATCGCGGCTGTGATCGAGGCGAGGAAGAAATCGCCGGACATCTGCGCCAGAAACCCGGCGGCGACCGGCCCGATGATCTGGCCAAGGCCGAACGCAGCCGTCAT
>NZ_RZPB01001312.1:0-908 GCF_003998535.1 Mesorhizobium sp. M7A.F.Ca.AU.002.02.1.1
GCCTGGTCTGGTTCGGGGTTGCGCTGGACGGCCGACCGATTGTCGCCGAGCACCAACTCTTTGCAGACAAAGGCCGCGATTTCATCCGTCGCGAAACGGTCCGGCAAGCGCTGGAACTGGGCCTGCAAGCACTCGGATAGGATTATAAAACGTTGGGCGGGCGGACCCGAAAGCCGGATTTGCGGCTACGTTTTCGATTCCGGGCTGCTTTGCCCCAAGTGTGGCTCCGTCCCAGCCAGCAGCCGCTGAATATTGGCACGATGGCGCATAACCACGTAGATGCTGCCCGCAATCACCAGCAACCGATAGGCCAACGGTTGCTCCAGGCCACAGATGAGGGCGATCGCGGTCAACGCCGCTACCATCGAACTCAGGGAAACTATCCGAGACGTAGCCAGCACAGCACCAAAAGCCGCCGCAGCCCCCACACCTACCGGCCAAGACAGAGCCAGCAACACGCCAAGCCCCGTCGCAGCGGATTTGCCACCTGTGAAATTCAACCAGATCGAACGGCCATGTCCCAACAACACGGCAATTCCGGCCAGGCAAACAGCCCAAGGCACCCAGGCTTGCAGGTCAAGCGGGGTCGATAGCGTAACCAACGGCAACGTGATGAACCCAGCGGGCAAAGACGATCGCCCCAGCACCTTTCAGCACATCCACCAGCAACACCACCAACGCCGGCCATTTTCCCAAGACCCGCAAGACGTTCGTTGCCCCGGTGGATTTGGAGCCATGCTCCCGGATATCGATGCCCTTGAGCAGCTTCCCCGCCAGATAACCCGTGGGCATTGAACCGAAGAGATAGGCGATCGCCAGTCCAACGGTGCTTGCTATCCAGAAAAGCATGCGCAAGCCTCAAGACGGTTTTGTACCGTAGATGACGTCGGCGCGCTTCTCAAACTGTC
>NZ_RZPB01001313.1:0-907 GCF_003998535.1 Mesorhizobium sp. M7A.F.Ca.AU.002.02.1.1
ACCAAAGGCATTGGCCGAGCCCTGGCGGAGCGGCTGGCCCGAAATGGCCAACGTGTCATTGGGCTCGCGCGTACGTTGCCGACCGATTTTCCGGGTCGCGCCGTCGCCGTCGACTTGGCGGACGCAGCGGCGACCGAAGCGATCCTAAAAGCTCTTGCCTCCGAAGAGGCGATCACCGCCGTGGTCAACAACGTTGGACTGGTCAAGCTCCGCGAGCTTGGCGATATCCCCACGCACGAGCTCATATCCGTCCTCGATCTTAACTTGCGCCCGGCCCTGCAGACGGTGCAGGCCGCCCTGCCGGCGATGCGGGCGGCAGGTTTCGGACGCGTGGTCAACATCTCAAGCTTGGTGGCGCTCGGCATGCGCCAACGGTCTAGCTATTCGGCCGCCAAGGCCGGACTGATCGCCTTTACGCGGACCTGGGCTCTTGAGCTGGCCGAGGAGGGCATCACCGTAAACGGTGTGGCGCCGGGACCAACTGAAACGGAGCTCTTCCGAACCACCACCCCCAATGGCAGTGAAGCCGAAGCCCG
The DNA here is from genome assembly GCF_003998535.1 of Mesorhizobium sp. M7A.F.Ca.AU.002.02.1.1. Lineage (NCBI taxonomy): Bacteria > Pseudomonadati > Pseudomonadota > Alphaproteobacteria > Hyphomicrobiales > Phyllobacteriaceae > Mesorhizobium > Mesorhizobium sp. M7A.F.Ca.AU.002.02.1.1. The sequence continues at coordinate 537 of NZ_RZPB01001313.1, forward strand.
CTTTCTCGCCGCGGTGCCGGCCCGTCGTTTTGCGAAGCCTTGGGAGATCGCAGCGGCTGCCGAATTCCTGCTGTCTGAAGATGCGGGCTTCATCACCGGCCAAACCCTATTTGTTGATGGCGGCGCCTCAATCGGCAAGGCGTCTGCCTGAACCGTCTGGTTAGCGACAACATCATCAATTCCGTCTAGGAATGCTCGAGGCGATCCGTCTCCTGGCCACGCTTCTTCCACCCGGGCCGCAACCATGCCTTGCGAGACGGCTGGCAATGGCTAAGTTTTAAGCTTGGGACGGCGACGGGCAGTGAACTGCGTGGCGTCTCCGCCATTTCCTGCAGGGCATGCCGATGGATCGCTTCGCGACAATGCAGACC
>NZ_RZPB01001314.1:0-907 GCF_003998535.1 Mesorhizobium sp. M7A.F.Ca.AU.002.02.1.1
TTCCAGATTGGTGTGGAGCGCGGTGTCCTCGATCGAGTGCTCCTTGGTGGAGCGGCCCGAATTCACGTCGATGGCAACCAGCGCTTCGGTCTGGTTGATGATGATGTAGCCGCCGCTCTTCAGCGTCACTTGCGGCTGCAGCATGCGGTCGAGCTGTGCCTCGATGCCGTTGCGCACGAAGATCGGCGTCGTGTCGCGGAACGGCTGAACCACCTTGGCGTGGCTCGGCATCAGCATGCGCATGAAGTCCTTGGCCTCGCGGTAGCCTTCCTCGCCGGAGACAAGAATCTCGTCGATATCCTTGTTGTAGAGGTCGCGCACCGAGCGCTTGATCAGGCTGCCTTCCTCGTAGACCAGGGCAGGGGCCGTGGACTGCAAGGTGAGATTGCGGACATTTTCCCAAAGCCGCATCAGATATTCGTAGTCGCGCTTGATCTCTGCCTTGGTGCGGCTCTCGCCGGCGGTGCGCAGGATGACGCCCATGCCCTGCGGCACTTCGAGATCGGCGACGACCTCCTTGAGCCGCTTGCGGTCGACCGCGCTGGTGATCTTGCGCGAAATGCCGCCGCCACGCGCCGTGTTCGGCATCAGCACCGAATAGCGGCCGGCCAGCGACAGATAGGTGGTCAGCGCCGCGCCCTTGTTGCCGCGCTCTTCCTTGACGACCTGCACCAGGAGGATCTGCCGGCGCTTGATCACTTCCTGGATCTTGTACTGGCGGCGCACCGGCTTGCGGCGGTTGCGCACTTCTTCCAGCGCATCCTCGGCGCCGACCGATTCGACCTCGTGATCGTCCGGATGCGAGGACTGCACTTCTTCCAGCATGCCGCGATCATTGTCGCCGGAGGTCGCTTCGCTGCCTTGTTCGGCCAGCGGGACGGCTTCGGAAATCACATCGGCCTCGACC
>NZ_RZPB01001315.1:0-903 GCF_003998535.1 Mesorhizobium sp. M7A.F.Ca.AU.002.02.1.1
TCACAGGCGCCTGCAAGGCGGCTACCATCGACAAAACGAGATTGAGGAAGATGAACGGGTAGGGATCGAAGGCGTCACGCGACAGCAGCCAGACATTGCCCGCCGTCCATAAGACCAGAAAGGCGATGAAGGTCAGGATGAAGGACCATGACCCGCCGATGCGGGCGATCGTATCGGCAAGCCGGTCGCCGAAGGTCTGGTGGAAGGCAACGGCCTTGTTGGTGTCGCGCGAGATGGTGGTGCGTTCGAGCGTCGATTGCAGCACCCGGCTTTCGAGCTGGCTGAGGCCGTCCGGCCGCCGCTTGAGCCAGCGGTTCGCCAGATCGTCGATCGTCTTGTTCATGGCCATCTCCAGGGTCTTAGGCTTGCCGTAAGAGGTAGAGGCTGCCGGCTCACACGGGAAGTGTTAGATTGATTCCAGTTGCCGAGGGACCAATGGCCGATTTCAAGAAAATTCGCGCTCGCGCCGCAAAACGTAAGGGCGGCGAAGAGGAACTGACGTCGCTGCTTGGTCCGGCGCCTGACAATGCCGCCGTGGCTGACATCCCCGATGACCGCATTCTCTCCATTATGGCTGAGCGCGTCTTCGCCGCCGGTTTCGTCTGGCGCGTCATCGAGCAGAAATGGCCTGGCTTCGAGGAGGCGTTTCTGCGCTTCGAGCCGAAGCGGCTGTTGTTCCAGCCCGATGATTTCTGGCACGATCTGACGGCCGACCAGCGCATCGTACGCAACCCGCAGAAGATCAGATCCGTTCGCGACAATGCTGCCTTTGTCGAGCGTGTGTCGAAGGAATATGGCGGTTTCGGCAAATTCCTTGCGGAATGGCCTGATGATGACCAGGTCGGGCTGATGGCCTGGCTCGGCAAGCATGGCAGCCGGCTGGGCGGCAACACGGGCCAGTAT
>NZ_RZPB01001316.1:0-901 GCF_003998535.1 Mesorhizobium sp. M7A.F.Ca.AU.002.02.1.1
AGATAGGCCGGCTTGTCCCAGCCTTCGACACGCACCGGCAGCAACTCGCCCGTTTCAACCAGTTCCTCCAACCGGCCTTTCATATCGGCCGGCGACAGGCGGAAATAGTCGCGCAAATCGCTTGAAGTCGCCACGCCGTGGGCGCGGGCGGAAATGCGCAGCAATTCGCGGTGCGCGTCCTCAGGCGTCGGCACCGGCAGATCGAGGATCGCCTGCGGCAGCACGCGCTCGGGCAGGTCATAGAAGCGCTCGAAACCGCGGCGGTGCGCCGTGGTGATGCGGCCGGCCCAGAACAGCCATTCGAAGGCGTGTTTGGCATCGCTCCAGCCCCACCAGCCGCCCGAACCTTTCTGGCCCTCCAGCGCGGAAGCGGCGATCGGGCCGCGCTCGGCGACCTCGCGGTAGATCTCTTCGATGTAGGCGGCGTGCTCGCGGCCCCATTTGGCGAGACCCAGATACATTTCCTCGCCCCGCTCGGCGCGCTGCATGCGCCAGCGCATCAGCGGGTATGTCTCGACCGGCAGGAAGGACGCCTCGTGCGCCCAGTATTCGAAAACCGTGCGCTTACGCGTCACGGCCGCGTTGTCGAGCAGCGAGAACGGGTAGGGGCCAAGGCGCGAATAGAGCGGCATATAATGAGCGCGCACCACCGCGCTGACGGAATCGATCTGCAACAGGCCGGTGCGGGAGAGCGTGCGGGCAAAATGCCGGCGGTCGGGCGTGCCGGTCGGGCGAGGATCGAGGAACCCTTGGGCGGCAAGGGCGATGCGCCGGGCCATCGGGAGCGAGATCTTTTCCTTCATGCAGGTATCACTTTGACGTGTTTTGACCGAGGGTCGAATGGCTGATTCCAACCCATGCTAGCAGGGTTTTGGCAGCATTCATGTCAGGAGAGAAAAGT
>NZ_RZPB01001317.1:0-898 GCF_003998535.1 Mesorhizobium sp. M7A.F.Ca.AU.002.02.1.1
GCATTGGCGGCATTGGTGTTCATGTCGTCGGCGGGGTCGACGATGACGACCCGGTAGCTGCCGTCATGCGAGGTCAGCGACAGGAAGCGGCTGACCTTGCGGATCTCATCGACGGTGACGACCGTCTTGAAACTCTTGGTCTTGTCGTTCAGCGGCCGGGTCAGATGCAGCACGGAAGGATGCGCCCCGGTGGCGATCTGGCGAAACAGCGACGACGCCGGATCGGGAGCGGCAAGGCTTTCCGGCGCCTGCGCGAAATCCGGGTGCTTCAGCAGATGATGCGCAAGGTGGAAGGCGAGCGTCGCCTTGCCGATGCCGACTGGCCCGGAAAAGATCAGCGCATGCGGCAGCTTGCCGGCGCGATAGGCGGCGGTGAGCACGCCTGCAGCCTGGCCGTGCCCGACCAGAAGGGGCGTTTCGGAGGGCTCCGGCACGCCGTCGAGCGTGTCGTGCTGCTCGGGTGCGATGCGCTCGAAGATCATGCCGGCGTCGCCTGCCTGTCGCGTGCCGGCGCTCTCGCCGCCAGCGCCGCGAACACTGCCGCGGTGACGACGTTCTCAACCGCGTCGGGCTCGGCGGCTGCGTCGACGACGATGCAGCGCTCCGGCTCGGCCTTGGCGATCGCCAGAAACGCCTCGCGGCGGGCCTGGTGGATCGCCAGCGTCTCCTTTTCGAAACGGTCGGCGACTGCCTCGGCGCCGCGCCGCAGCGTTGCGCGCCTCAGGCCTTCCGCTGGGTCGATGTCGAAGATCAGCGTCATGTCCGGCATCATGCCGTTGATGGCGACCTGTTCCAGCGCATCCATGAACGCCGGATCGATGCCGCCGGTGACGCCCTGATAGACGCGTGAGGAATCGAGGAAGCGGTCGCAAAGCACGATGGAGCCACGCTCGACCGC
>NZ_RZPB01001318.1:0-890 GCF_003998535.1 Mesorhizobium sp. M7A.F.Ca.AU.002.02.1.1
GCTCAATGCGGCGATGGAGCAACGCACCTGCGCGCTCGGCATCGAGATCGGCAGCGCCAACCGCTGGCAGAACTCGGCGGCCGGCCAGGAAGCAATCCACACCTTCCGCTATGCGCTCTATGACGGCGTTTCGAGCGGCAGCCAGGATGGATCGCCGGTGGCCCCGCTGATGGGACGCTTCTCCGACTATGACGGTGGCGTCACTTCCATCCATCTCGGCGGCACGACCTTCCTCGTATGCTATCCCGATCACGGCATGATCTACCGCTTCATCCCGAAAACGGCTGGCACCTGCGAGATGGAGCTGATCTGGCTGGTGCGCGGCGACGCGGTCGAGGGCCAGGATTACGATCTGGAGAAGCTGACCTGGCTGTGGAAGATCACCACCGAAGAGGACAAGAAGATCATCGAGCACACCGCGCGCGGCGTGCGCTCGCACTATTTCGTGCCCGGACCTATCGCGCCGATGGAATACAACGAACTGCGCTACATCGGCTGGTATCTCGAGGAGATCAGCCGGGCCTGAACGGCTCGGCTGCCTTAGAGCATTCACCGTTTCACGGAAACGGCGATCTGCTCTAACTCTTTGTTTTGACGCAATTCTAGACGGAAAACCGCTCACACTTTTCCTAGAATTGCTCTAGGAGAATCAGGCAGATCTTGCCTTTCGCGTCATTCCGCGCTGAGCCCGTATCGGTCGACGACTTCGGGGTTGATGAGCTTGGCATGCAGCGTCATCAGCACGATCTGCGCGTCGAGGCTGTCACCGGCTTCAAGCGCCGCCTCGATGCGGCGCTCGGCTCCCAGCGTCCGCTCATGGCCATTGGCTTGCTCGAAGGTTTCGGGACCCGCGATGCAATAGCTGCATAATTGTGCCACCGACGCATAGG
>NZ_RZPB01001319.1:0-889 GCF_003998535.1 Mesorhizobium sp. M7A.F.Ca.AU.002.02.1.1
GGTCAAGGCAACGATGCTGACCGATGGCGGCAAGGTGGTTCATCCGGCTTTCGTGAAAGCCGACCAGCAGCCGGCAAAGGGCCAATATGTCGAGCCGGCCGCGATCCCGGCCAAGACCATGGTCGCCGATGCTTCGCCCAAGAAAGCCGCGCCCAAGAAGGCGGCCGCACCCAAGTCGCCCTCGTCGAAGCCGAAAGGGATCGCGTGATGGACCAGACCCTGCAGAAAGCCCTCGACCAGCTCGACCAGGCCTCCGCCGCCGTCCGGCTGGCGGTGCACAATCTGGCGACCGCGCCCGGCGGCACTGACGCGGCCGGTGATGCCGCGCATGCGCTCTCCGGCGGCGCCATCGATCCCTTCGTCTTCCGCTTCGCCATCTTCGTCCTGGCGATCTTCGTCGGCTACTACGTCGTCTGGTCGGTGACCCCCGCACTGCATACGCCGCTGATGGCCGTCACCAATGCCATCTCCTCGGTCATCGTCGTCGGCGCGCTGCTTGCCGTCGGCATCGCCGCCTCCGGCATTGCCGCGGGCTTCGGCTTCGTCGCGCTGATGCTGGTTTCGGTCAACATCTTCGGCGGCTTCCTCGTCACCCAGCGCATGCTGGCCATGTACAAGAAGAAGGACAAGTAGAGCGCCATGAACGCCAACTTCGCGTCCTTCCTCTACCTCGTCTCCGGTGTCCTGTTCATCATGGCGCTGCGCGGCCTGTCGCATCCGACCACCAGCCGCCAGGGCAATCTCTACGGCATGATCGGCATGGGTATTGCCATCGCCACCACACTGGCTCTGGCGACCCCGTCCGCCGGCCGCTTCGGCCTGATCGTGCTCGGCCTTGCCATTGGCGGCGGCGTCGGCGCCGTTACCGCGCGCCGCATCGCCATGACCT
>NZ_RZPB01000131.1:0-11228 GCF_003998535.1 Mesorhizobium sp. M7A.F.Ca.AU.002.02.1.1
GTCTAGACACATGTGTCTGTGGCCTGATACTTGATGCGCACTGCATCTGGATCACACGTCCGGAACGCCGCTTGATCCGGCTTTCCGTTGTGTTGTGTCGCCGAGAGAGCGAGGAAAAAGTGAGCGTTTCGACAGCCGCCCAGGCCATTTTCGACAGTGAAATCATATGGGACGCGCATTCCGGCTTCATGCCGGACCCGGCGGCGGACCTGAACAATCTGCAGATCTGGCGCGACGCCGGCATCGACTATCTGTCGATCGATGTCGGCTTCGACCTGTTGCCCTGGGAGCAGACCGTGCGGACGCTCGCAAATTTCCGCCACTGGATCCTTGCCAATCCCGAGCACTACACGCTGGTCTCCTCCGTCGCGGAAATCCGCAAGGCCAAGCTTGAAGGCAAACTGGCGATCACCTTCGACATCGAGGGCATGAACGCGCTCGACGGCCGCGTCGAGATGGTCGAGTTCTATCACCATCTGGGCGTCCGCCAGATCCTGTTTGCGTACAACAGGAACAATCTGGCCGGCGGCGGTTGCCACGATGTCGAGACCAGCCTGACGGCGTTCGGCCGCGAGGTCATCGACGAGATGAACCGTCTCGGCATGTTCGTCGACGTCACCCACACCGGCTATCGCACCTCGATGGAGGTGATGGAATACTCCAACCGGCCAGTCATCTTCTCGCACTCCAACGCCAAGGCCTTGTGCGGCCATGGCCGCAATATCACCGACGAGCAGATCAAGGCCTGCGCGCGCACCGGCGGCATCGTCGCGATCGTCGGGCTCAATCGTTTCCTGGGAGAGGGACGCACGGACTCGGACAGGCTGGCTGACCACATCGAATATCTCGTCGACCTGGCTGGCCCAAATCATGTCGGCATCGGACTGGACTACGCCTTTCCGGTTGATGTCAAAGGCATCGACCGCATCATTTCCGACAATCCGCAATTCTGGCCCAAGAGCGAATATCCGGAGGGGGCGACGACCTACGCGGCTCCAGGTCAGATGCGCGAACTGACCGAGGTTCTTCTGCGCCGCGGCCAGTCCGAGCAGACCGTGCGCGATGTCCTGGGCGGCAATTTCATGCGCCTGGCGGCTGAAATCTGGAAGTGAGCGGCGGCCGAGAGGCCTATCTCCGCTACAGCTCTTGATCCAGGCCCCACCGAATGGCGGGCCAGGCCATATCGTCTGCGCGATCACATTCCGCCCGTGACTTGCCCAAGTCGACGCGCCGGCGGCGGTCGGAACAGATGTCGAGATTTTCCGCAAGATCGTCCGTATCCAAGATTCGGACGTGCCGGCAAAATTTTCGCTAGACATAGATGTCTATTATTAGCAGTTTTAGCGGACCGACACATTCGGCCCGGCTTGGAGAATGGCCTGCGGCCTGAAAACAAGACAACGAAAACAGCTGAGGGGTAGAGCATGTCCATTCTAGCCGACACCAGGGTTTCGCGCCGCAGCCTGCTCGCCGCAGCCGGCGCTTTCGGCCTCGCCTCAATGGTCAATCCAAAAGTTTCCTGGTCGAGCGACGGGCCGATCCTCAAGGTGCGCTCCTACGCCGACATCCAGACGCTCGACCCTTGCTTCCGGCTGGCGGCGCCTGAAGGCGACATCACCAGCGTCATCTTCGCCGGCCTCGTCGTCACCACGCCTGGCGACAGCTGGGGCTGGCGGCCGATGGCGGCGGAAACGATCAAGCAGCTCGATCCGCTGACCGTCGCCTTCCAGCTGCGCGACAATATCGGCTTCACCGATGGCTACGGCCAGATGACGGCCGAAGACGTCAAGTTTTCGATCGAACGCATCGCCGACCCAGCCAACAAGAGCCCCTATTCCGGCGACTGGGCAACGCTCAAGGAAGTCGAGGTCAAGGACAAGCTGTCGGGGCTGATCCACCTGAAACAAGCCTTCGCGCCGCTGTGGACGTCGACTTTGCCGACGCCGTCCGGCACCATCCTGTCAAAGCGCGCCATCACCGAGCTCGGTGGCAAGATGGGCGTCAAGCCAGTGGCTCAGTCAGGCCCCTACATCCTGAAGGAATGGCTGCCCAAGCAGCGCACGGTGCTGGTCCGCAATCCCGACTGGAAGTACGAGCAAGGTGCCTTCGCGGAAATCCACATTCATCCGATCGAGGACGAGAAGACCGCCGAACTCGGCTATGAGGCCGGCGACCTCGACTACACCTGGACCGCGGTCTCCTCGATCTCGCGCCTGAAGCAGACGCCGCCGCCGAAGACGACAGTGGTGGAGAAGCCTTCGCTGGCCTTTGTCTGGCTCGGCATGAACCAGGATGTCGCTCCCTTCAACAATCTCAACATGCGCCGCGCGGTTCAGTACGCCGTGGACCGCAAGGCGGTGGTCGATGCTGCCTATTTCGGCGCCGCCGCAACCGCCACCGGCATCATCGCGCCCGGCCTGCCCGGCCATCGCGAGAAGAACCTTTTCGATTTCGACCCAGACCGCGCCCGCGACATGATCGCCAAGGAGGGGCTGGCCGGCACGACGATCACGCTCGACATCCTCAACAAGACCGAGCGGCTGACCGCGGCGCAGGTCGTGCAGTCGAACCTGCAGGATGTCGGCCTCAATGTGGAGATCAAGCAGAACGACAGCGGCACCTTCTGGACGCTTGGCGCCAAGGAAGGCGACTACTGGAAGAAGCTGCAGATGATCATCAGCCGCTTCTCCATGCAGCCGGATCCGAGCTGGGCGACTGCCTGGTTCACCCGCGACCAGATCGGCGTCTGGAACTGGGAGCGGTTTTCCAGCGAGGAATTCGACAAGCTCAATGCCGAAGGCATGGTCGAGCTCGACCCGGCGAAACGCGATGTCATCTACAAGAAGCTGCAGGACCTGATGGAGGAGAACGGCAACTACGTTTTCCTGACGCATGAGGTCACCGGCATCATGAATCGAGACACGCTTGTGGCCGGCCTGAAGCCGAACGGCGAGCCCGTGTTCACCGGCTTCAAACCGGCATGATATCGGAGGGCGGGGCTCGCCCCCACCAAAGACCGTCCGACAGGTACCGAAAATGATCCGCTACGCCCTCAAGCGTCTGTGGCTTGGCGCCATCATCATCAGCGTCGCTATGATGATGATGTTCGCCATGGTCTACCTCATTCCCGGCGACCCGGCCTCCGTCGCGCTGGGGCCACGCGCGACGCCGGAGATGATGGAGGCGCTGCGCGTACGCATGGGCCTCGACCAGCCGGTGTGGCGGCAGTTCCTGCACTTCTACGGATCGGTCCTGCGCGGTGACCTGGGCACCGAGGTTCTGTCGAACCGGCCGGTGCTGGACGTGGTGATCGAGCAGCTTCCGTTCACGCTGGCGCTGGTGGTCGGCGGCATCACCTGGTCGGTGGCGCTTGGCATCCCGCTTGGCTGTATCGCCGCGGTGCGCCGAGGCGGCTTTGTCGATCAGGTGATCGGGGTTCTTTCGGTGGCGATGATCGCGGTGCCGTCCTTCGTCGTCGCCATCTATTCGCTGCTGGTGTTCGCGGTCGCACTGCAATGGCTGCCGGCGATCGGCGCCGGCGAACCGGGCGACCTCGCCAGCCGGCTCCAGCACCTCATCCTGCCGTCGCTGGCGGTCGGGCTTGGCTGGATCGGCTACATCTCGCGCATGGTGCGCGCCTCGATGCTGGAGACGCTGGAGGCCAGCCATATCCGCACGGCGCGCGCCTTCGGCCTGACAGAGCACCGGATCGTCTACACCTACGCGCTGCGCATTGCCGTGCTGCCCACGATCACCCTGCTCGGCGTCGGCATCGGCCACATGCTGTCGTCTTCCGTTTTCGCCGAAATCGTCTTCGCCCGCCCCGGCATCGGCAAGCTGGTCTATGAGGCGATCTCGGTGCGCAACTACCCCATCGTCTCCGGAGCCGTGCTGGTCACCACGGTCTTCTTCGTCCTCGTCAACGTAGCGGCCGACATTCTGGTCGGTATCTTGGATCCCCGTGTCAGATCAAGTTTCAACTGAGCTGTCTTCCGGCGGCAGCCGGTTGTCCGGATTGTGGCGCACCGTGCGCGGCATCATGCGCGAGCCGCTCGGCGCCGTCGGCCTGACGCTGGTGACGCTGGTGGTGCTGTCGGCGGTGTTTGCCAGCGCGCTGACCAGCTATGCGCCGAGCAAGATATCGCCGGCCGAACGCTTCGCTTCGCCGAGCCTGCTGCATCTGCTCGGCACCGACCACCTCGGCCGTGATCTTCTGACCCGGGTGCTCTATGGCGGGCGCGTCGCGCTCTTGATCGCGCTGGGCGCGACAGCGGTGTCGCTGGTCGTCGGCGTGGTGCTCGGGCTGATCGCCGGCTATGGGCCGCGCTGGCTCGACAATGTGCTGCTGCTGATCTTCGACGCCGTGAAGAGCTTTCCCACCGTCATGCTGGCGCTGACGCTGGTCACCCTGTTCGGCCCCTCGCTCTATGCGGTGGTGCTGGTGGTGATGCTGGTCAATGTGCCGGGCTATGCCCGCATCATCAGGACGCAGACGCTGGTGCTGAAGTCGGCCGAACATGTCATGGCGGCGCGCTCGATGGGCGCCAGTGCCGGCCGTATCCTGCGCGTCCATATCCTGCCCAACATCATCGGCCCGATCCTGATCCTGATATCGATGGACATTCCCGTGGTGGTGGCGATCGAGGCCGGCATGAGCTTCCTCGGGCTCGGCGTGCGGCCGCCAACGCCGAGCTGGGGCGCGATCCTCAATGACGGCTTTGCCAACATCCGCGATTCCTACTGGATCGTGATTGCCGGCGGCCTGCCCATCGTGCTGACCACACTCGGCTTCACCTTCTTCGGCGAGACGCTGCGCGACCTCTTCGATCCCCGGCTGAAGGGGCGGTCATGACGGTTCTCGCGATCAAGGATCTGAGCGTCGCCTTCCACACCGAGAGTGGGCGACTGGAGGCGCTGAAGCAGGTGAGTTTTTCCGTGCCGGCCAACCGCAGCGTTGGCGTGGTCGGCGAATCCGGCTGCGGGAAGTCGACGCTCATCAACGCCATTCTCGGCCTGCTCGCCGACAATGGCGAGATATTATCGGGCGACATCATCTTCGAGGGCGACAAGAACCTTGCCCGGCTCGACCCCACCGCGATGCGCGGCCTGCGCGGGCAAAGGATCGCCACCGTTTTCCAGGACCCGATGGGTGCGCTCAACCCGGTGCTGTCGGTGGGGCGGCAGATGCGCGACATCCAGTATCGCTCGGGTCTGTCGAAGCGGGACAAGGATGCGCGCTCGGTCGCCATGCTGCGCAAGGTTCGCATTCCCGATCCGGAAAGCCGGCTGACGCAGTTTCCGCACGAATTCTCCGGCGGCATGAAGCAGCGCATCGCCATCGCCATGGCGCTGATGATGGAGCCAGCGCTGCTGATCGCCGACGAGCCGACCACGGCGCTCGATGCGACGCTGGAGGTGGCCACCATCGAACTGCTCAAGGATCTGCAGCGCGACATCGGCTGCTCGGTGCTGTTCATCTCGCATCATCTGGGCGTGATCGCCGAACTCTGCGACGAGATGATCGTGATGTATGCCGGCGAGGTGGTGGAAAGCGGCACGACCCGCGAGATCTTCCACGACGCCCGCCATCCCTACACGCAGAAGCTGCTGGCCTGCGATCCCGCCCGGCTGTCGCAGCGTGTGCCCCGGCTGCCGACGATTGCCGGGACCTTGCCGGACCTGCGCCGCCGACCAAGCGGCTGCGTCTTCCAGCCGCGCTGCGATCGCGCCGACGCCCAATGCCTGACGACGCCTCCCAACGCCCCTGTCGGCGGATCTCATATCGCCCATTGCTGGCACGCGGACGTTCCACTGGGGGCCATGAGCGCATGAACGAAGACCTGCTCCGTGTCAGCGACCTGCGCGTCTCGTTTCGGGTTGGCGGCCTGTCCGCCAGGCTCGCGGGGCGGGCCACCGAAATCGAAGCGGTCTCCGGCGTCAGCTTCACGCTTCAACGAGGCAGCACCTTCGCGCTGGTCGGCGAATCCGGCTCGGGCAAGACGACGCTGGCGCGCACCCTCAACGGTCTTCAGCCGGTGAAAGCAGGCACGATCGTGTTCGAAGGACAGGAACTGCAAGGCCTGTCCAACGCCGCGATGAAACCGGTGCGGCGGCGCATGCCGATGATGTTCCAGGATCCGGTCGGATCGCTGTCGCCGCGGCTCAGCGTGCGCTCGCTGCTGTCGGAGCCTTTCGTCATCCACGGTTTGTCGGATCGCGATCTCAACGCTGAAGTCACACGGCTTCTTGCGCTGGTCGGTCTGCCGCGCGATTTCGCCGACCGCTACCCGCACCAGCTATCCGGCGGCCAGGCGCGCCGCGTCGGCGTTGCGCGGGCGATCGCGCTGGACCCGGTGCTGGGCGTCGCCGACGAGCCGACCGCCGGCCTCGACGTCTCCGTGCAGGGAGAGGTGCTGAACCTGCTCAACGACCTGCGCGACCGCATGGGCCTGTCGATGCTGATCATCACCCACAATCTGCATGTCGTGCGCCAGATCGCCGACCGCATGGCGGTGATGTATCTCGGACGCTTCGTCGAGCAGGGCGAAACCGAAGCGATCTTCCGTGCCCCGCATCATCCCTATACGGCGGCCCTTCTGTCCGCCAACCCCGAGCCCGATCCAGATCGGGTGCACCAGCGCATCACGCTGCCGGCTGACGTTCCGTCCTTGCTGGCGCGCCCCTCAGGCTGCGAGTTTCACACACGCTGCCCGCAGGCCGAGGGCCGTTGCGCGCTGGATGTCCCCGTCCCGGCCTCGGTCGGCGACAGCCGTCTAACCTGCCATTTCCCGCTGAACACATAAGGATCGCCACCGGCGCAAGTGTCGGCCGGGGCGTTGAGAGGAGCCGCCATGCAAGATATCCGCATCGTCACCGATTTCCCGCGCAAAATCCGCGAGATCGAGAATTTGTGGATTCCGATGCCGGATGGCGTCAAGCTGGCGGCGCGTGTCTGGCTGCCGGAAGACGCGGAGAGCGATCCCGTGCCGGCGATCCTCGAATATTTGCCCTATCGCAAGCGTGACGGAACGGTGGAGCGCGATGCGCTGACGCATCCCTATTTCGCCGGTCACGGCTATGCCGGCGTGCGGGTCGATATGCGCGGCTCGGGCGACAGCGAAGGGCTGTGCAAGGGTGAGTATCTGAAGCAGGAGCAGGATGACTGCCTGGTGGTCATCGAATGGCTGGCGAGGCAATCCTGGTGCTCGGGAAGCGTCGGCATGATCGGCATCAGCTGGGGCGGCTTCAACGGGCTGCAGGTCGCGGCCCGCCGGCCGCCGGCGCTGAAAGCCGTCGTTTCGCTGTGCTCGACCGACGACCGCTATAACGACGACGTGCATTATCTCGGCGGCGCGATGATGTGCGACAATCTGATGTGGGGAACCACCGCCTGGGCCATCGCCATGACCCCGCCCGACCCGCTCATTGTCGGCGACCGCTGGCGCGATCTTTGGAAACAACGGCTGAATGGCAATGGCATCTGGATGCAGGACTGGTTTGAACACCAGCGCCGCGACGATTTCTACAAGCACGGTTCGATCTGCGAGGAATATTCCGATGTCGAAATCCCGGTCTACGCCGTCGGCGGCTGGGCCGACGGTTATCCCAATCCGATCTTCCGGATGCTGGAAAAGCTAAGCGGTCCCCGTAAAGGGCTGATTGGACCCTGGGGCCATAAATATCCGCACTTCGCCATGCCGGGACCGCGCATCGGCTTCCTGCAGGAGTGCCTGCGCTGGTGGGATCAATATCTCAAGGGCATAAACACCGGCATTGCCGACGAGCCGATGCTGCGCGCCTGGATTCAAGATCCCGCACGGCCGGCAGCGATCTATGACGAGCGACCCGGCCGCTGGGTCGCGGAGCCGGCATGGCCGGGGCCGGGAATCGGCGAAAAGGTGCTGAACCTTGCGCCGCATGTGCTGAGCGAGGCCAGGGGCGAAGACACGATCCTGGAGATTTCATCGCCGCAGACGGCCGGCCTGTCGTCCGGCGCCTGGTGCGGTTATGGCGTCATGCCTACCTTGCCGGTCGACCAACGCACGGAAGAAGGCAATGCCCTGATCTTCGAGACGGCGCCGTTGACCGAAGCGGTCGAGATCCTCGGTTTTCCCGAATTCGAGGTCAAGCTCTCCTCCGACAAGCCGGTTGCGCTTCTGTCCGCCACGCTGTCGCAAGTGTTCCCGGAAGGTGCTGCCTCGCGCATCAGCTACGGCATCCTCAATCTGAGCCATCGCAACGATGATCTGGACATCGTACCCATGGTGCCGGGCCGGGCGGAGACCGTCCGCATCAAGCTGCGCTGCTGCGGGCAGCGTTTCGAGGCTGGCGAGCGTATCCGGCTGGCACTGGCGACATCGCATTGGCCGATCGTCTTTCCGACCGCCGAGCAGGCGACGCTGTCGATCCATTGCGGGGACAGCCGGCTGATCCTGCCGGTGCGCGCGCCGCAGAAGCTGGACGACACGCTGGGGGCCTTCCTGGCTCCGGAAAGCGCCGCGCCGATGGAGCAGGAGGTTCTGGCCAAGGGCGACGGTTTTCAGCGCTCGGTTTCGACAGACCAGGTCACCAGCGAGACGGTCTACCAAGTCGTCAATGATGGCGGCACGGTGCGGCATCCGCATACGGGAATCGTCCTTTCAGCGAAGCATGTCGACCGGTTCTCCATTCACCCCGACGACCCGACCTCGGCGGTCGGCACCTGCACCTGGGAAAAATCCTATGGCCGCGGCGACTGGCAGGCGCGCCTTTCAGTGACGGCGACGGTGCGCGCGCTGCGCGACGTCTGGCGGATCGAGACCCACATCACTGCCCATGACGGAGACGAGCGGATCGTCGACCGCAGCGAGGTCAAGGAGTATCGGCGCGATCTCAACTGAGCGGCGGCGATTGGCAATCAGGCCATCGATTTCGGCAAGGCGACGGCCAGCGCATCGACGGCCAGCCGCACCTTCAGCGGCAGATGCGGTGTCTGCAGCCAAAGCGCGTGGCAGTCGTAGAGATATCGCGGCTGGTCCGGCAACAGCGCCATCAGCGCGCCGGCCTGAATGCGGTCGCGTACCAGCCACCAGGGCAGCCAGGCCAGCCCCATGCCGTCGGCGGCCGCGTCAGCGATGGCATCGAGATCGTCGAGCCGCAGCCGTCCGGTTGGCGTGATCTCGAGCGTGGGTTGCCCCTCGCGCACAAACAACCACGGGTGAACGACCTGGCCGAGCCGGCGGTAGACAATCGCCTGATGGTCGGCGAGATCCTCGATCCGCTGCGGCTCGCCATGAATTCTGAGATAAGAGGGTGCCGCGCAGACGACCATGCCCTGACGCGCGACGCGACGCGCAATCACCCCCACCTTGTCGTCAAGAGTGCCGGTGCGGATTGCGAGATCGTAGCCGTCCTCGGCAAGATCCGCCAAGCGGTCGGTGAGCGACAGGTCGAGTTCCAGCATCGGATATTGATGGGCCAGCTTCAGCAACACGGGGGTCACGCAATGGCGCCCGAAATGCGCCGGCATGGTGACCCGCAGTTTTCCACGTGGCTCCGAAAACTGTTCGGCGGCGAGCGCATCGGCGGCTTCGGCCTCGGCGAGCACCACCCGACAGCGTTCATAGTAAGCGCGGCCGAAGTCGGTCAGGCTCTGCCGTCGCGTGGTCCGGTTGAGCAGCCGCACGCCCAGCCGCTCCTCAAGAAACCGGACATGCTTGCCGACCATCGGTCCGGAGAGATCAAGCGCGACCGCCGCGGCCGCGAACGAGCCGAGATCGACCGCCTTGACGAACACGGCCATGCTCTCAAGCCGATCCATATTCAGAACTCCTGGTTTCTACTGTTCTTCTCTTACAGCCATTTATCCCTGGCAAGACCGGCTGCATAGCTCATTCGGTTCAGATGATTTGGAGTATCCGAATGACACGCGTAGTTCGCTTTCACCAGCATGGTGGCCCCGAGGTTCTGCGCATCGAGGATGTCGCGCTTTCCCCACCGGGTTCGGGCGAAGTTCAAATCCGGGTCAAGGCACTCGGCCTCAATCGCGCCGAAGCGCTGCTGCGCGCGGCTTCCTATATCGAGACGCCGACGCTCCCCTCGGGGCTTGGCCTCGAGGCAGCGGGCGTCATCGAGGCTATTGGTGTCGGCGTGAAGGATTTCGCGCCGGGCGACAGCGTCAGTGTCATCCCGCCGCAATCGATGATCCGCTGGCCGGCCTATGGCGAGTTTGCCACCTACCCCGCCGGACTTGTCGTCAAGCATCCGCCGTCGCTCGACTGGCAGACGGCAGCGGCCGTCTGGATGCAGTATCTCACCGCCTATGGCGCGCTGATCGATATCGCCGGGCTGCACAGCGGAGACCACGTGGTGATCACCGCAGCCTCGAGCAGCGTCGGGCTTGCGGCAATCCAGATCGCCAACAGGGTCGGTGCAACAGCGATTGCGGTGACGCGGACATCGGCGAAGAGGCAGGCCCTGCTCGATGCCGGCGCGGCTGAAGTCGTCACCTTGGCCGAGGAGGATTTGGCGGCACGGCTGAATGAGATCGCAGGGCCTGAAGGCGTGCGCGTCGTGTTCGATGCGATCGGCGGCCCGATCTTCGAGCCACTCACAGCGGCCATGTCGCGTGGCGGCATCCTCATCGAATATGGCGGTCTCAGCCGCGAGCCGACGCCATTCCCGCTGCCAGCGGTGCTGAGCAAGACGCTGACACTGCGCGGCTACCTCGTCCACGAGATCACCGGCAACCCTGTGAAACTCGAGGCCGCCAAGGCGTTTATCGTCGAAGGTCTGGAGCACGGAACGCTGAGGCCGATCATCGACAGGACCTTCGCGTTCGACCAAATCGTCGAGGCGCACCGCTACCTGGAGTCGAACGAGCAGTTCGGCAAGATCGTAGTGACGATCTGAGATCGTGGTGACGATTTGAATCGTGGTGACTGCCTGAGCAACGCTGGCGAACAAATCATTCTTGCAGGGCAATATCGACCTTGAAGCCGCGGCTTTGCATCCCTAACTGTTCGGTGCGGGCCGGGCCCCTCTGACTGTCGCTTTTGGCGATTGTGATGTCGGACCGCTTTAACGGGCCCGTTTCCATTCTTTCGGTCAAGCGGGCTCATTCCTTTCGGTTTGGAGCCCCGTATGACATCTACTTCCCTCCTCGGTATGGTTTGCCCCTCCTGCCGCGTCGCGCTCGTGATGAGCGAACGCCAGGGTATCGAAATCGACTACTGTCCGCAGTGCCGCGG
>NZ_RZPB01001320.1:0-889 GCF_003998535.1 Mesorhizobium sp. M7A.F.Ca.AU.002.02.1.1
CCTGGCCGAATACGACACGCCGGAATGGGCGCCGCCGAAGGCGCAGCAATGGGCCGGCGGCCAGATCACCCGCTTCGGCCCGAAAATCCTCGGCGTGGTTGCCGCCAATGACGGCACCGGTGGCGGCGCCATCGCGGCCTTCAAGGCGGCCGGCGTCGATCCGGTGCCGCCGGTGACCGGCAATGACGCGACGATCGCGGCACTGCAACTGATCATCGCCGGCGACCAGTACAACACCATCTCCAAGCCGAGCGAGATCGTGGCGGCGGCCGCCGCCAACATCGCCATCAAGCTACTTTCTGGCGAGACGCCTAAGGCCGAGATGACGCTGTACGATACGCCCTCGCAGCTGTTCACGCCGGCTGTTGTGACGCAGGAAAACCTGAAGGCCGAGATCATCGACAAGAAGATCAACACCGCGGCCGAGCTCTGCGTCGATCGTTACGCGGAAGGCTGCAAGAAGCTGGGCATCGGGAACTGACCGCGACCCTTGCCCGCTCCGCTGCCTGGCCACCCGCGTGGTGGCCAGGCAGCGCTCATGCGAAATTTTTGAACCGGTTTTGAAAGGCTTCCTGGCATGACCGATACCTCGGACGAACCGGTTCCGGCAGGCGAGCTGGTGCTCAGCCTGCGCGGCGTTTCGAAGAATTTCGGCGCCGTTTCGGCGCTCACCGACATCGATCTCGATGTCCATGCAGGCGAAGTGGTGGCGCTGGTCGGCGACAATGGCGCCGGCAAGTCGACCCTGGTCAAGATCCTGGCCGGCGTGCATCAGCCGAGCTCAGGCACGATCAGTTTTCGCGGCAAGCAGGTGACACTTGCCGATCCGAGTGCCGCGCTGACGCTCGGCATCGCCACCGTGTTCCAGGACCTGGCGCTGTGCGAGAAC
>NZ_RZPB01001321.1:0-887 GCF_003998535.1 Mesorhizobium sp. M7A.F.Ca.AU.002.02.1.1
TGCCGGTGCGTCTGCATTCGGAGGATGTGGTGACCGATGTCTTCGGCACCAGCCACCGGCTCGACGCCATCATGAAGACAATGGGCGAGCGCAGGCGCGGTGTCATCGTCTATCTCAGAGAAGGCTCCGTCGGCGTTGCGCATCAGGAGCGCAAGCGGCCGGCAAGCGGCGACCGCGAGGATCACGAAGAGGCGCGCCGCCGTGAAAACGAGTGGCGCGAGATCGGGCTAGGCGCCCAGATACTCAAGGATCTCGGCATCTCCTCGATCAACCTGATCGCCTCGCGCGAACGCCACTATGTCGGCCTTGAAGGTTTTGGCATCCACATCGCCAAGACCGAGATCCTCTGAGCCTCCCGTCGATCCGGTTGCCGGAGAAGACGGATGAATGCGTCCCTGCCTTCCAGCCAGCGCAGCGAGCGGCTTTTGCTGCGCCGCCCAGAAGAGGCTGATCTGGATTTCCTGATCGATCTCTTTTCGCGCCGGGAACTTGTTGCGCATCGTCCGGGCCCTGTCCCGGATACAGCCCAGCAGAGCGCCGCGCGGCTGACGCGCGACATCGGTCATTGGCACAAGCACGGCTTTGGCCGCTGGGCGGTCGAGGCGGATGAAAAGCTGGTCGGCTTCGGCGGCGTCACGGTATCGGCGGATTTCGACGGTCTGAACCTGTCCTATCATCTTCATCCGGCGAGCTGGGGACATGGCTATGCCACGGAATTGGTGACGGAAGCACTGCGCACCGCGTTCGGCCCCTTGCGTGCCGATCGGGTTGTCGGCCTCGTCCGCCCCGCCAATCCGGCTTCGCGACGGGTGCTGGAGAAATGTGGCTTCGTCTTCGAAAAAGAGGTGATTCTGCACGGGGCGCCAACGATAGTTTTGGCATTGGCG
>NZ_RZPB01001322.1:0-886 GCF_003998535.1 Mesorhizobium sp. M7A.F.Ca.AU.002.02.1.1
AGCCGTGCCGTCCGTCGAGCCCGCTTTCGCGTCCGACATTGGCGATGCCGTCGCCGGTTCGCTCGAGGACGTGTCCCCCTTCGAGGACGATCAGTCGATGGCGGACGAGCTTGCCGCCTCGCTCGACCAGGACCTTCGGATCGATGAGGAAGCCGAAGAGGCCCTGTACAGCGTTGCCGATACGCCCGCTTCTGTCGAGCCGGTTGCCTCCGATGACGAATTCGACGATGCGGTGGCAATGTCGCTTGAAGACGAGCTGATGCTCGACGACCATTCGGCGGCGGAACAGTCATTCATGGCCGCCGATCCCGTCGAGCATGCCATGCCGGAGCAGGCGGCGGCGCTTGACGGCCAGGCAATCTCCGACGAGAGCTTTGCTGGCCTCGACGATGCCATGGCCGATGTCGACATGGATTTCGACGTTCGCGCGGATGAGCCGATCGCCTTCGACGAGCCGGAAGCGCATGAAGTGCTTGCCGATGCTGCGGACTCAACAAGCGAGATTTCCAACCCTGAAGGCCTGTCGGACGATGCCTTCGACCTGAACTTTGAAGATTCGTTCGCCGAAACGGTCGAAGAGCCGGTCGCCGAAGTTGCTGCCGCTACGATCCAGCCGGCGGCGCCAGAAGCCAATGTCGCGCCGGCGGTGCACGCCCCGATTGCGGACGAACGGAGCCTGGAAGACGAGTTGAATGCGCTGCTGGGCGCCATGACTTCCCGCACGGCGCCGGTGGCCAGCGAGCCTGTCACGGCTCAGCCGGCTGTCGCTGCCCCGCCGCCTGTTGCCCAGCCTGCCGAGGAACCGGCCGACCTTGTCGGCGACCTCGACTGGGATCTTGACGAAACCACGCCTGAGCAGAATCGACATGTTGGCACGGCCCAAGCG
>NZ_RZPB01001323.1:0-884 GCF_003998535.1 Mesorhizobium sp. M7A.F.Ca.AU.002.02.1.1
GTCGAAGGACATGGACGTCAACTACATGGTCCTGGCGGAAAAAGGCTCGGTCTGATCTATTCAGAATTCAGCGGCCTGTAGCCGCCGCGCCAGTAGATCAGCGCCTGGCCGGCATCGGACGTGCGCACGGCCTCGACCGAACCGATGACGATGGAATGCGTGCCGCGATCGATCATTTCATCGAGGCTGCAGTCGAATGCGGCCACCGCATCCGAAAGCAGCAAAGCTCCGGTCTTGAGCGTCACCCATTCGGCGCCCTCATAGCGGTCCTTGCCCTTGATGCCGCCGAAGCCGGAGAACCGCTCGGCCACGCGCTGATGCTGGGGGCCAAGCGAGTTGACGCCGAAATGCCGGTAGCGTTCGATCACCGGCCAGGTCGACGATGACCGGTTGACACAGGCGATCACCTTGGGCGGCTCGGCCGACAGCGAGACGACCGAAATGACCACCAGACCGGAGCGATCCTCGCCGGTGCCGGCGGTGATGACGCTGACATTGCCGACGATCAGCCGCATCGCGGCGCGAAAATCAGCTACATCGACGGCAGTCCCCTCGGATGTCTTCGGTTCGGTCATGGCTTGCTCCAGAGCACGATTCCAAAAAGGGAAAGGTCCTCGGAAAAGACCACGCTCAAACAAGAAGATAAAGCAGATCTGGATACAAATTCAGGTGAGATCGGCTCCAGGCGCGAAGGCAGTTCGGATCCCCTGCGACCGCTCACGCCTTCTGGCTTTGTGCCCTGGTGGTGATGAACACGCCGGCAGTGATGATGAGCGCGCCTGCCCAGGTCAGCAGTTGATAGTGCTCGCCGAGGAAGAGGGTTCCGGCAAACAGGCCGACGGCCGCCGCCACATAACCGATCTGGCTGAGATAGACCGGACCCT
>NZ_RZPB01001324.1:0-883 GCF_003998535.1 Mesorhizobium sp. M7A.F.Ca.AU.002.02.1.1
CTCGATTCGTCGTCGAAACGATTGCTGGGGCTATGGTTAAGGACCGCGCGGCGGCTCTGCGCAAGATGCGGGCACCCGATGGAGCCGTGCTCGACACCGGGCTGGTCGTGTTCTTTCCCGGTCCGGCCAGTTTCACCGGCGAGGACGTCGCGGAATTCCACGTTCATGGCGGCCGTGCCGTTGTGGCAAAAATGCTGGAGACGATGACCGGGTTTGACGGCGTCAGGCACGCGGAACCGGGCGAATTCACGCGTCGCGCCTTTCTGAACGGCAAGGTAGACCTGGTCGAGACCGAGGCGCTGGCGGATCTCGTCAATGCCGAGACGGAGGCGCAGCGGCGCTTCGCGGTGCAGAATGCCGACGGCGTACAGAGCGAACTCTATCTCGGCTGGCGCCGCAGGCTGATCCATGCCCGCGCCATGATCGAGGCCGAGATCGATTTCGCCGACGAGGAAGACGTCCCTGGTTCCGTTTCGGATGCGGTCTGGTCTGATGTCAGAACGATGATCGACGAGATCGACCGGCACATCGCCGGATTTCGCGCCGCCGAGATCATTCGCGACGGCTTTGAGGTCGTCATCCTCGGTGCCCCCAACGCCGGTAAGTCGAGTCTGTTCAACGCCCTGGCGCGGCGCGATGCCGCTATAGTAACGGATGAACCAGGCACGACCCGCGACCTGCTTGAAGTGACACTTGATGTTCAGGGGCTGCGTGTCCGGCTTACGGATACGGCCGGGTTGCGCGATGCGCCGGGGAAGGTCGAGGCGATCGGCATCGAGAAGGCGAGGGCCAAGGCGCATGGCGCCGATCTCTTGCTGTTGCTTCACGACATGGCGAAACCAAGGGATGTCGGTGAGCTGCCGACCGTGGCGCCCACCCTGCT
>NZ_RZPB01001325.1:0-878 GCF_003998535.1 Mesorhizobium sp. M7A.F.Ca.AU.002.02.1.1
ATCAAAGGCCGCACCGAGGAGGCTGTTGCGGCTTTGCTTCGCGATGCGCTCGCCGTCGAGAACGCCGGGGCTTTCTCGGTGGTCATCGAAGGCACGGTCGAGAGGGTCGCCGCCGATATCAGCCGCCGCCTCGCCATCCCAACCATCGGCATCGGCGCCAGCGGCGACTGCGACGGCCAGATCCTGGTCACCGACGACATGGTCGGGCTGACCGTCGATCGCGTGCCGAAATTCGTCAAGGAATACGCCGACCTGCGCAACGCGATCTCGCATGCCGCAAAGAGCTATGCAGCAGAAGTGCGAAACCGGACATTCCCGGGCCCCGGCCATGTCTTTTCGGCGACAAACAGCAGGGATGACGCATGAGCCAACCCGTCGTCGTCGATAGCGTTGCCGCACTTCGCACGCAAATCCATGACTGGCGCCGTGACGGCCTTCGTGTCGCCATGGTGCCGACCATGGGCGCTTTGCACGACGGGCACATCTCGCTGGTCAGGATCGCACTCGAAAAAGCCGAGCGCTGCGTCGTGTCGATCTTCGTCAACCCGACACAGTTCGCGCCGAGCGAAGACCTCGACAAGTACCCGCGCCAACTCGCCCGCGATCTCGACCGGCTCGGCGCGGCAAAGGCCGACCTTGCTTTCACACCGACGGTTGGCGAGATGTATCCCGCCGGCTTCGCCACGAAAATCTCGGTCGGCGGCCCCTCCGCCGGGCTCGAATCGGACTTTCGGCCGACCTTTTTCGAAGGCGTCGCCACCGTCGTGGCAAAGCTCCTCCTGCAGGCAACGCCCGACTTTGCGGTCTTCGGCGAGAAGGACTACCAGCAGCTTTGCGTGGTGAGACAGCTCTGCGGCGATCTCGACCTGCCCGTCGAG
>NZ_RZPB01001326.1:0-877 GCF_003998535.1 Mesorhizobium sp. M7A.F.Ca.AU.002.02.1.1
GTCGAAGGGGGGGTAGGCGCGGCTGGTGGTGTGGCCGGCGGCAAGGGCCATCTTGATCTGCACGAAAGGCATGGTGTGGATGACGTCGCGGTCGCCGACCTTGGTGACCATCGACACTTCCATGCGGCGGCGGTCCTTGGCCTTTGCGATCTGACGTGGCGCCACCAGCCTGGTCGTCTTGGCGACTTCGCCGGAATCTCCGTTGCCGGCAAGGCTGATCAACTCGGCGATCTCGGGTGGGGTGGCCAGCTGCTGGCGGCCGTCAAGAGCGGCGAACAGCGCCACGCCCATCAACACGCTCGAGGTCACGCCAGTGAGAAATGTTCCCGACAGCCAGCGTGCAGAAACCTCTCGCCGGTCGGGCGGGCCGCTGCGGCCATCCGCGATCAGCGGCGGCTCATTGCCGAGTTCGGCTATGACATCTTCCGTGTCTGGCATCCAGAAAGGCTGCTTCTTCCCCGGGCGGAACGGCTTGTCGCTTTTGTTGTGGCCGTGACATTTGCCTGTCATGGCAGGTGAAGTCAACGAAGCGCCAGGCTCCGACCGAATTGCCCCCAGGCACTTCTCCTATAGAGCACTCTACCAGGCGGGGCGGTGTACCTTCTCCGCAAGGCCCATCGCACACTCCTATATAGGAGGGCTCCTAAGAGAGGCGCTGCTCGATCGGCGGCGCCCACATTCGATGGCTTTGGTGTCGAACGGCAATGCGGCGGCAATAGGGCTCCTTCCGGGCCGTGCCACGCATGTTGCCAGCGTTCCCCTGGGGCAGTTGGCTATCGACAGATCGGGTCCGAAATTTCTGTCGCAAAAAGTTCAAAAACATTATCGATGTGTGTTGACAGTTGTCGTTGGTGGCGACTATATACGCCTCACGAAC
>NZ_RZPB01001327.1:0-877 GCF_003998535.1 Mesorhizobium sp. M7A.F.Ca.AU.002.02.1.1
GATCGGCCCGTTGTCGATCAGCCAATCCCCAAATGACCCTTCAGGCTGGGCACCGAGCCGAGCACCTTGTTGGTCAGGTCGGGGCCGGCGGCGGCTTCGGCCTGCTGGATCAGCGTCGCGCCGGCCTTCTGGATCTGCGCCATGTCGAGCCCGGATGCCTTGAGCGCGGCGATGCCGTTGATCAGCGCGCCGGCCTTCTCGCCGAGAACGCCGCCAAGCGCGCCCTGCAACGACGACAGAAAACCGCCACCGCCGGCCGGAGCGGCGGCCATGACGTCATATTGATGGGCGAGGTCGTCGGCGCCGGGGATTTTGGCGAAGAACGCCGAGGCGCTGGTGCCTTCCGCCTCGTGTTCGAGCACCGAGAAAATGGTGCCGACGACTTTCTCCGTCGTCGCCTGGTCGAGGCCCGCCTTCTGCGAAACGGTGTTGACGATGTCCTGGACGTTCATGGCGTCACCTCAACCCTGGGTTTTCGTGTTGCGGTTCCGCTCAGTGCGGACCCTGATCAACGATAGTCTGCCTGCATTCACAACCATCGAGCGTAGGGCCAAAGCGGCGGCCCCCGCAAGGACGACCGCGCTGGCGAGGATCGGGGAAGGCATGGTCATGGTCTCGCTTCCTTCTGGGTCTGAGGCACGCGGTCAAGATACCGTCGATAGCCACCTTCCTTCACGATTGTGGCAGCGCCAGCAGGATTTATCGCCAATGACTAAAAAGTGATGACACGGCCGCGCATGGGCACCGGCTTTGCTGCCCGGACGCGGCCGGCGGCATACGCCTGAGGCAATCGACGGCAGCGATGAGTGCTCGACTGGATGATGCCGGCTTGGTCCCTATGTAGCTGGGAATTGAAGCACGAAGCAGAGGAGCCCAT
>NZ_RZPB01001328.1:0-871 GCF_003998535.1 Mesorhizobium sp. M7A.F.Ca.AU.002.02.1.1
ACCACGGCACGCTGCTGATCACCGGCTACAACCCGGCAACCGGCGTTGCTGCCTATCAGTACACGCTGACCAGCCCGACCACGGACGTTCCGGCAGTCACCGAGACCGACAGCTTCTCGCTCACCGTCTCTGACGGCACCTCGTCGTCGGCTCCGGCAGCCATCGTCATCGACATCGTCGACGACGTGCCCAATGCGGTCAACGACACCAACAGCATCAGCGAGGACGCGCTTTCGCCGGTCAACGGCAATGTGCTGACCAACGACCTGCATGCCAACAACCGGCCGGGCGCCGACACGCCGACGAGCTTCGTCAGCTGGGATGGCTCGACGACGGGCGCGCACGGCACCTTCGTGGCCAATCCCGACGGCACCTACACCTATACGCTCAACAACGCCGATCCGGCGGTGCAGGCGCTGGACGCCGGCCAGACGCTGACCGAGACCTTCAACTACACGATGAAGGATGCCGACGGCGACACCGATACGGCAACGCTGACCATCACCATCAACGGCACCAACGACGTGCCGCAGATCGTCGTCGACCAGGGCAACCCGGCCGGCGCGCATGACCAGGTCTATGAAGCAGGTCTGGCGGCGGGTTCGGCGGCCGGCGACGGCAGCACGGTTGCGACAGGCACCTTCACGGTGTCGGACGCCGACGGGCTCGACGACGTGCAGAGCGTCACCATCGGCGGCGTCACGGTTGCCATTGGCAGCCTTAACGGTTCGGTCTTCCAGGGCGACCACGGCACGCTGCTGATCACCGGCTACAACCCGGCAACCGGCGTTGCTGCCTATCAGTACACGCTGACCAGCCCGACCACGGACGTTCCGGCAGTCACCGAGACCGACAGCTTCTCGCTCACCGT
>NZ_RZPB01001329.1:0-865 GCF_003998535.1 Mesorhizobium sp. M7A.F.Ca.AU.002.02.1.1
GGCGTCGAACCAGATGACCCTCGCCACGGCCTGCGCCGGCATCAGGAACAGCTTCAGCACCGAAAGCGCCAACGCCGGCCGGACATTGCCCGATATGCCGAAACGGCGCAGGCTGAGCCCCATGGCGAACAGCGCCACTGGCCCGGCAGTGCCAGCCAGCGTATCGACCAGCCGCGTGGCAAGGTTCGGCAGCGGCGCGCCGGTTAGGCGCCAGGCCAGCCCGGCCAGGATACCGATGATCAGGGGATTGGTGAACAGTCTTCTCAGAAAGCTCTGGACGATGCGCAGCAGGTGTACGGGCTCACTGCCACCGCGGCCAAATATCTCGAACATGATGATCGAAGCCATCATCATGGTCGGCAGATGCACGGAAACGAGCAGCGACAGCACTTCGAATCCCCTCGACCCGAATACGCCGAGAACGAAGGGAATGCCCAGCAGCACCACATTCGAGAAGGACGACGACACTCCACCGACGATGCCTGCGCGTGCGTCCCGCCCGAAGATCCGCGTCGTCACCAGATGGCCGGCAGCCCATGTCATTGCAACCGCCGTGAAGTAAGCGCCCCACAGCGGCCAAGGCGCCACGCCATGGAAGTCGGACTTCACCATCGTCTGGAACAGCAGCAGCGGCATCGCCACGTTGATGGCAAATTCCGAAATCCCCTCGCCGCTCGCCGGCTTCAGATAGCCGGTGAGCCCGGCGAGGTAGCCGAGCGCGACAAGGCTGAAGACGAAAAGAACGGTTTCGGTGAGCGGAGACATTTTTACCGTGAGGGGCGGGTTCCCCGTGATAGGCGAGCCAGGACCGCGACGCAATCGCGCCTGAATTTGATCATCGTCGGCTGGCAGCGTTATAGAGGGC
>NZ_RZPB01000132.1:0-11221 GCF_003998535.1 Mesorhizobium sp. M7A.F.Ca.AU.002.02.1.1
TCGATGATCAGGTCCGACGTCACCGTCTTGGCGCGGCCGCCTTCGAGGCCGGAAAAGACATTGCGCATCACGCAAAGATCCTTTTCGCCGGGGCCGTATTGCAATTGCGGGCCGAGCAGCCGGCCAAGGAATTCGCGCGGGCTGTTGGAGGTGCCGGGCACCTTGTCCTCAGAGAGGAAACCGAGTTCCTTCAACGGCGCCCAGAAGGCCGACCATCCCGGCCAGCGCAGTGTGTAGCGGCCGGAGCGGCGCAGCCCTTTTGCGGCGTCCAGCATCTCGACATAGTGGAGCGCGTCGCCATTGGGGAAGGCTTCGAGCCTGCCGAGACCGGCAACCTCGATTTCATGGATGAACGGATTGTCGTGCTGCTGGCCGGCAGGCACCGCGACACGGTTCCCGTCCTCAATCATCACGCTGTCGCGGTTCTGGCTGACCAGGACCATGTCGAAATTCCAGCTCACCTTGTAGCACAGCGGCTTGGCCATCGCCTGCGGCTCGGGGATGCCGCCGCAATAGGAATCGATCGAAGAAATCGAGTCGAACTGCCTGGCGGCGCGCGCGTAGAGCACGAGGTCGATGCCGGGGTCGAGCCCGCATTCGGTCATGATCGAGACACCGGCCTGTTCGGCGGCCGGCGCCAGGTCGGCGATCGACTTGGCGTAATTGGTGGTGACCAGCGGCGTGCGCGTGGCAATCGCGGCCTTTACCGCCTCGCGCATCAGCGGCTGCGGCAACAGGTCGATGACGGCGTCGACATCATCAAGCACAGTGGCCAGGGCCTGGCCGATCGCGCCCTCAGGCACCACGAAGCGCACGCGGGCAAGATCGGTCAGGCCGGCAAGCCGGGCAGGGCCGTCCGGCGCGGTGTCGACGCAGACAATTTCCTCGACGCCGTCGCTGGCGACGAGGTCGGCGATTGCCGCCCGGCCTTGCAGGCCGAGGCCGCCGAGAACCGCGATCTTCATGCCGGCTCCTTGCGGTCGTCCGACCAGCAGCCTTCCGGCAGGCTGACCCATTTGTTGCAGGACGCCATGACGACGAAGGTCTCGCTGCGCACCACTTCGCCCGGCTCGCCGGCGCCGGGGATCAGTTCGCTGGTGACGCGGTAGAGATCGGCGACGTCACCGGCCACCGTCACGTCGACGATGATGTCGAAGCGTCCGGTGACCACCGAGGCCGAATTGACGAAAGGCAGTTCGGCAATGCGCTGCGCCAGTTCGCGGGCCCGGCCGCGCCCTTGGGCATTGATGCCGACAATGGCGGAGATCAGCTCGGGGCGCTCGGTCAGGTTCAGCAGCCCGACGATCTTGAGTAGGTTGCGGTCGAGCAGGTTGCGCAGCCGCGAGCGCACCGTCGGCACCGAAATCGCCAATATCTCGGCGATCCGGTTGATGCCCGGCTGGGCGTCCTGCGACAGCTGTTTGACCAGCCGCCGATCGGTCAGATCGAGATGTTCCCGCAAAGTCCCCGTCTTTCACAAAAGGAAAAAAGTTTGGCGATTTTTTTGCCAATGTGCAAACAAGCTACGTCACGAACATTTGAAAAGCAAGGCAATGATTCAGCGCTGATGGGGATAGGTGCTCGCTGTCCGGCTCACGCCAGCGCTGTCGCGAGCAATTTTGCCTGCGGTGTCAACTCGTCGAAGCGGCGGGCGCAGAGGTTGAGCTGGCGCGTTGCCCAGTCATCGGTCAGCCGCAGTGTGCGTAGCGTCCGCGCCGAGCGGCGGGCGGCACTTTCCGGCACGATGGCGATGCCGGCACCTTGCGCGACCAGCCGGCAGACATTGTCGAGGCCGGGAACGTGGATGCGGATATGCAGATGGCCGCCAAGGCGGGCCGCCTGGCGGGCGATGTGCTCCTGCAGCGCATGGCCGGTGCTGAGGCCGACGAAAGATTCGCCGAGAAGCTCAGTGAGGTTGACGGTGCGGCCTTCAAGGCCGGGCCGGTTTCGCGCGGCGATCACCACCAGCCGGTCGATGAAGAACGGTTTCTGCTCGAGGTGCGCAAGGCCGGCCCAGGTGGCGGCGATGCCGAGATCGGCCGCACCACTGGCCACGGCTTGCGCGATCTCATGGCTGGGGCGCTCGTCGAGCTCGATGTCGATGCCGGGATGCGCGACAAGGAAGGCGGGCAGGATCTCGCGCAGCAACTCGGCTGTGGCGGCGGTGTTGGCCATCAGCCGGACGCGGGCGCGCAGGCCGGTGGCATAGGCGGCGAGGTCGCCGGTCATCGCTTCGATCTGGTTCTGCACCGCGCGCGCATGATGCAGCAGCGCCTGTCCGGCCGCCGTCGGCACCACCCCACGGCGCCGGCGCTCCAGCAGCGGCGCGCCGAGCCGCTCCTCCATGCCCTTGATGCGGGCGCTGGCCGACGCCAGGGCCAGTCCGGCAAGCTCGGCGCCATGGGTGATGCTGCCGCGTTCGGCCACCAGCAGGAACAGGCGGAGATCGACCAGATCGAAGCGCATTCTCTTGCTCCTGCGAATATTCAGCGCCGGGAAGGCGGTCGGCCAACCAGCCTTCGTCGTGGCCGAAGGCTGGCAGCGCAACTTCCACATTGTGATCGGCCAGGATTTTCGTCAAACAGTTTCGAAGGAGAATTGCGATGAACGAACGAACATCAGGCCGGCTCGGCATTCTTGAAAGCACGGCGATCGTGCTGGCCATTGCGGTGGCCGGCCTTGCCATGGCGCGAGCGGGATCAGGCCTGCGGGGATGCGCGGCGACGGTCGTATCCACCAGCCGCGATGCGGCGCCGGCAAAGGCCGCCAGCCCGGATGCCGACGCAACCGATATGCTGCTGCATGACTGATCCGGCCCTGAAGATACGATCATGCTGAGCGCCGGCATCCTCGCCTGGATCGGCGCCGTGTTCCTCGCCGCCGGCTTCGTCAAGGGCGTCGTCGGCATGGGCCTGCCGACCGTTGCGATGGGCCTGCTGGCGGTGACGATGCCGCCGGCGCAGGCGGCTGCCCTGCTCTTGATCCCGTCGCTGGTTACCAACCTCTGGCAATTGCTGACCGGCCCGTCCTTCGCCCGGCTGTGCAAGCGGCTGTGGACGATGATGGCCGGCGTGATGCTCGGCACCGTTGCCGGCGCCGGCCTGCTGACCGGCACGCATACGGGCGCGGCCTCAGTGGGGCTGGGCGCCGCACTGGTGCTTTATGCGATCCTCGGCCTCGCCAAAGCCGGCTTCACCACGCCGGCGCGCCGCGAAGCCTTGATGTCACCGCTGGTCGGGGTGGCGACCGGGCTGGTCACCGGCGCCACCGGCGTCTTCGTCATCCCGGCGGTGCCCTATCTGCAGTCGCTGCGGCTGGAGAAAGAAGACCTGATCCAGGCGCTCGGCCTGTCCTTCACCGTGTCGACGGCGGCGCTCGCCATCGGGTTGTTCAAGGCAGGCGCCCTGGCGTCGCCGAGTGCGCAACTGGTGGGGTCGGTCGCAGCCCTTGTGCCGGCGCTGGCCGGCATGTTCGCCGGCCAGGCGCTGCGCCAGAAGATGAGCGTCGAGACCTTCCGCAAAGTGTTCTTCGCGGGGTTGCTGGCGCTTGGGGTCTATCTCGTGGGGGAGTTGGTGTTCTAGGCGCCGGACTTCCCCAGAGCACTGGCAGGAAGTCGTCAGCCAATGCTTTCGCTGAGATCAGCGAGCGTGACCATGAGTGTCAACGGCTCGACCGGCGAGGGCTCGAACCCGATGGTGATGTAGAAAGCTCGGGCATCGTCGGAAATCGCATGCACCACTATGCCTTTGATGCCCAGTATTTCAGCAGCCTGGAGAATTCGTAGACCGGCATCCCTTACCAGCGCCCGACCGATGCCCCGACCGTGATAGGCTTGGTCTACGGCCAACCTGCCTAGCACTGCGACGGGGATCGGATCGGGCATGTTGCGCCGGAAACGGCTGGAAGCTTCGACCATTTTCACGGCGCCGCTGGCAACGGCATAGTAGCCAATCACACGGTTGCCTTTGCAAGTCACATAGGTCCGGGATGCACCGCCCGCTTGATTGGTGCGAGCACGTTTTTTCAACCAATCGTCGAGCGCTGTAATGCCCGACGAAAATTCCCCGAGTTCGTGATGATCCGCGAGTGGAACCGGGACCGACAGCGTCACGCAGCTTCCCACGGAGCCTTTGTCGTCATCGTGCGGCGCAATCGGTCGTTGGGCTGCGGCGGCGCGTCGAGGCGTGCCAGAAACGCAGCGTAGACATCCGGTTCGACGGTAAACACGAGACGGTTGAGCAACGCTTCCTCAGCGGCGCGTTGCGAGGCTTCAAGCATGAAGTCGGTGCGATTCTTACCGAGCAATTCGGCTGCGCGGTCGATCAGATTGCGAACTTCCGGCTTGACGCGGATGTTGAGCGGAACGCTCTTCGGCACCGGATGATGTGACGTTGGCATGGACGGCTCCTTCGTTGCGCATATCTAGCACAGCGTAACGACATTGTCATTACCCGCTTCGATGGAGCATGCGATCCGTAGTAGCCCTACCGCACGACCAGCACCGGGATCTCCGTGTAGGACAGCACTTCCGCCGTCTGGCTGCCGAGGAGCAGCTTGCCTAGTCCGCGGCGGCCGTGCGAAGCCATGACGATCAGGTCGCAGCCCAGGGCCTGCGACAGTTCCAGAATGGCTTCGGCGGGCCTTTTGTCCTCGACATGCACGACCTCCGCCGAGACGCCGGCGGCGTCGGCCGATGCCTTGCACTTGTCGAGAACTTCCTTGGCGTATTTGCGCGCTTCTTCCTGATAGGCGGCCAGTTCATCGCCGGCGGCGTAGCCGGCCATGGCGCCGCCCCAGGCGAAGATCGGGAATTGTTCGGAGACGGTGATGAAAGTAACAGAGGCGCCGAGGCCCTTGGCCAATGTCAGGCCGTGGGTAACGCCCTTGTCGGCCAGTTCCGATCCGTCCGTGGCGATGAGCAAATGTTTGTACATGATGACATGACCTGTTGCGCAAGGGCCGATGCCCTTGAGGTGGCGGGAGCCTTGTGGAGGGCTGGCCTTGATATAGTTGCGGCCTCGGGCCGATCACAGGGCCGGCCCCGCCGCGGATCAAGGCCAGGCGACCACGCAGTCTTGTACCAAGCGGATTCCCCTTTGCCGCATCGTCGCCTAAGGTGCCGGTGACATTGAAAGGCAGTCCATGAGCAACCCGTATCCGCAAATCCATCTGGTCCGGCATGGTGAAACGGCATGGAGCCTTTCGGGGCAGCATACCGGCCGCACCGACATGCCGTTGACCCCGGTTGGCGAGGCCGCCGCGCGGGGTCTCGCGGACAGGCTCGAGGGCCTGTCTTTTTCGGCCGTATGGTCGAGCCCGTCGCAGCGCGCCTACAACACCAGCGTACTGGCCGGCTTCGGCGCGCAGAGCGTCAAGAAGGACGATCTGCAGGAGTGGGACTATGGCGCCTATGAGGGGCTGACGACAAAACAGATCCTGGCCGAGCGCCGCGGCTGGAATGTGTTTCGCGATGGGTGTCCAAAGGGCGAGATGGCGGCCGATGTCGGCGCGCGGGCCGACAGGATTATCGCTGGGCTGCGCGAGGCCAATGCCAGCATATTGGTGTTTTCCAGCGCGCATTTTCTGCGCGTGCTGGCGGCGCGCTGGATCGGGCTGCCGCCGGAGGGCGGCGCGCTGCTCGTGCTCGATACGGCCAGCATCAGCGTGCTCGGCTACGAGCATGATTTGAGCGAGCCGGTCATCCGGAAATGGAACCAGAAATAGAGCAGCTTCGGCCAGCGGCGCCGCTTACGCCTATCTGTCGAATTTCCTGATCGCCTCAGCGGTTACCGGCGTGAAGAAATTCACCAGATTGCCGTCAGGGTCGCGAAACAGCAGCGAGCGGTTGCCCCAGGGCATGGTGGTCGGCTTCTGCACAGTGATATTCCTGAGGAGGTCCGAGAGCCTGGCGAATTCAGCATCGACGTCGCCGACGCGGAACTCGATGATGGCGGTGTGGTTGTCGGCGGGGCGGGCGATGTCGCCGCCGAACAGCATCAAGGTGCGCGTGCTGCCGATCGCCAGCGTGCAGGTCGGCGTCGCCAGTTCGGCGAAGTCTTCCGTGTACACCGTCACGGGCATGCCGGTGATCTCACCGTAGAAGTGAACGAGACGCTGGACGTCCGACGTGATGATGCGGACGGAGACGAAATTCATTGCATTGGCTCCCTGATCGTTGAAGCCGTGGCCGGCTCCCATCCGACCTATAGGCCAGGCCTGCTGACAGCTTTCCGTCAGGAAGGATCGCCGTGCGCCTGCACCAGCGGCACGCCCTGCTTACCCCCTCAGCAGCGCCAACTCTTCTGCTGTCAAATGCCGTGCCGTACCCTTGGCGAGGTCGCCGAGCGGCAGGCGGCCGATAGCGATGCGGATGAGGCGCAGGACCTCGACGCCATGCGCGGCGAGCAGGCGACGGATGTGGCGGTTACGGCCTTCGTCGAGCACGATCTCCAGCCAGGCGGTGCGGCCGCCGCTGCGCAAGAGTTCGATCGAGCTGGCGGTCAGGGTCTCGCCGTCGACGGTCACGCCCGCGCGTAACGTCTCCAGCATCGCCTCGTCCGGCACCGTGCCGATCTGCACGTGATAGGTCTTGGGCAGATGCGAGGCCGGGTCCATCAGCCGGTTGGCAAACCGGGTGTCGTTGGTCATCAGCAGCATGCCTTCGCTGGCTTTGTCGAGCCGGCCTACCGGCGAGACGAAGGGCAGATCGAGCCCTTCCAGGCAGGCATAGACGGTGTCGCGCTGCTGCGGGTCGTCGCGGGTGGTGACCAGCCCGCGCGGCTTGTTGAGCATGAGGTAGACCTTGCGCTCGGCAACCACCGGCCTGTCGTCGACGACGATGCGGTCGCGGTCGAGGTCGACGCGCAGCGCCGCATCGCGCACCACCTTGCCGCCGACGCGCACGCGGCCTTCGGCGATCAGCACCTCGGCCTGTGTGCGCGAGCACAGGCCGAGCTTCGACAGCGCCCGGTTGAGACTGACGCCGGGCGCCCCCTGCCTGCCGCTCTGCCGTGTCTGCCGTGGTGTCATGGTGCCGTCTGCGCTGGTGGAGCCGACAGATGCCACGGGCTGCAATGGCTTCGCAAGCGTGGTGCTGTCTTCCTATACAGGGCAAGGGGCAATGGCGGCATCCGTACCGCCTGGAACAGCGATATTGTCGCCGCCGCATCCGCTATAATCTGCACCCCATGAGTGAGTCCGCTGCGCCGATAACCAAGACCGTCGTCATCGGTGCCGTGCCGGCCAAGGTCTGGCGGATACTAACGACGCCAGAAATGATCCCGCAATGGATGTCCGACGAGGAGTTGACCGTCAGCCTGCAAGGGCAGGCCGGCGGCGCGATCGTCATGCGCGGACTGCTGCACGGAATACCGTTCGAAAACCACGGCACCATCCGCACTTTTGAGCCGGGAATGAGCTTCGCCTACAGCTATTGGAGCACGCTGTCGGCCTCGCGTCTGGCGGACGTGCCCGAAAATCACACCGTGGTCAGCTTCGACCTGGCGCCGGCGGATGGGGGAACACTGTTGACACTGACGCTCAGCGACTTCGCCGAACCGGCGATCCGTCCGCACGCCAATCTCTACTGGGGACCGACCTTGCAGATCCTGAAGGCGGTCTGCGAGCGCGCTTGAGAGCGGGCGGGAGTCATCGCAGCGGATAGGTCGTCCCGCCCTTACTCTTTGGGGTGTCGGGTGAGGGCCAGCGTGCGAATACGGTCGGCGACGGCGCTGTCGACCGGGTTGTAGACGGTCAGGCTCAAATCCGGCCGGCCGTCGACCGCGAAGCCCGAATATTCCAGTTCGATATCGCCAAGTTCCGGGTGCTTCAGGCGCTTTGTCCCGTCGCCATGGCTGAGCACGCCGTTTTCCCGCCACAGGGCGGCAAACTCGGGGCTGGCGCTGCAGAGTTCGTCGACGAGTTCACGCACCTCGGAGACAGCACCGGCGCGTGCCGCATCGGCCCGGAACGCGCCCACCACGAAACGGGCGAGGTTTTGCCAGTCGTGCTGCCTGGCGCGGATATGGGGACTGAGGAACATGAAGCGCAGAATGTTGCGCTCGCCCTCGGGCAGGGTGCTGTAGTCGGTCAGCACGACCCTCGCGGCACGGTTCCAGGCAACGACGTCCCAGGTGGCGGTCCTGACTATGGCGGGGCTGGCATCGAGCGTGTCGATGAGGCGCTGCAGCCGGGGGCTGACGCCTTCGACGCCCCTGTAGCGGACCTCGGGCGGGCGCCCCAGCCCGAGCATGAAAAGATGTTCGCGCTCCGCCTCGGTCAGCAGCAGCCCCTTGGCGATGCGGTTGAGGACATCGGCCGAGGGTGCGCCGCCGCGGCCCTGTTCCAGCCATGTGTACCAGGTCGGGCTGATGTTGGCGCGCTGTGCGACCTCTTCGCGGCGCAGCCCCGGCGTGCGTCTGCGTCCGGAAAACCCGAATGATGCGGGATCAAGCCGGGTGCGCCGGTCTTTGAGGAACGCTGCTAGTGAGCCGGAATTGGAAGGCATCCTGTTAGCCATTATACCACGATAAGATCACTACTTTAATAGAATAATAGACCGGCAATATTACGCAGGCAACTGTACAGGAGATTTTGCATGCGTATCTTTCTCACCGGCGCGACCGGTTTCATCGGTTCCGCGATCGTTCCCGAACTCATCAAGGCAGGCCATCAGGTGGTCGGCGTGACCCGCTCCGACGCCGGCGCCGAGGCGCTGGCCGCCGCCGGTGCTGAAGTGCATCGCGGAACGCTCGAGGAGCCCGAAGGGCTGTGCGATGGCGCGGCCAAGGCGGACGGCGTGATCCACACGGCATTCGACCACGATTTTTCGCGGTTTGCCGAGAATTGCGAAAAGGACAAACGCGTCATCGCCGCACTGGGCGCCGCGCTCGCCGGCTCCGACCGGCCGCTGGTGATCACCTCTGGCGTCGGCATGGGCAGCCCCGGGCATGGCCAGTTGGCGATCGAGGACGTCTTC
Organism: Mesorhizobium sp. M7A.F.Ca.AU.002.02.1.1; assembly: GCF_003998535.1. Lineage (NCBI taxonomy): Bacteria > Pseudomonadati > Pseudomonadota > Alphaproteobacteria > Hyphomicrobiales > Phyllobacteriaceae > Mesorhizobium > Mesorhizobium sp. M7A.F.Ca.AU.002.02.1.1. Next base: position 8,978 of record NZ_RZPB01000132.1, read on the forward strand.
AACGCCAGCCATCCCAATCCGCGCATCGCCTCGGAGCTGGCCGGCAATGCCTTGCTGGACGCCGGCATCAATGTGTCGGTGGTGCGGCTGCCGCAGGTCCACAATCCGGTCAAGCAAGGCCTTATCACGCCGCTCATCGAGATCGCGCGTGAAAGGGGCGTCTCGGCCTATGTCGGCGACGGCCGCAATCGCTACTCCGCGGGCCACCTCCTCGATGCGGCGCGGCTTTACCGGCTCGCCGTGGAAAAGCGGCAGCCGGGCGCGCGCTATCACGCGGTCGGCGAGGAAGGTGTCGAAGTGCGCGCTATCGCCGAGGCGCTCGGCCGGGGTTTGAAATTGCCGGTGGTTTCCATTGCGCCGGAAAAGGCGGCGGAGCATTTCGGCTGGATGGCGATGTTCGCGCCGATGGATCTGCCGGCCTCCAGCGCTCTGACCCAGGCACGGCTCGGCTGGCACCCCACCGGCCCGACGCTGATCGCCGATCTCGACGCCATGCGGTATTGATGCGCTTAGCAACGCTCGAGGTGAGCCGAAGTCTCTGACTTCGTCAGCCCCGTCGCGGAGACCCTGGGCCACGCCGCGACCTTTCGGGATTATGCTCCAGGGCTGACCGCGTAGCGCAGATGGACGAGCCCATGCGCCAGCGCCTCGCAGCTCTTCAGGGACAGCTGCGTCTTGCCCGCCAGGCCGCTCTCGCCGAACTCGACGAAACCCTGATTGGCGGCCCGTCCGTCGATCGCGGGTGCAACGAGAAGGCTCAATTCATCGACGAGCCCGGCGGCGAGGAAGGAACCGTTGATGCTGGCGCCGCCCTCGAGCAGCAGCCGGCTTATGCCGAGTTCGCGTCCGAGGACCTCAAGCATCGCGGCGAGATCGATATCGCCGGTTTCCGCGACGATATAGGACACGCCGTCGGCGGCAAGCTCTGCCAAATGGCTGTCGGCAACGTCGCGCCCAAGCAGCACCACGACATGGTCGCCACCGATGTCGGGTTTGGAAAAATGAAGCTTGCCCGAGGCATCGAGCGCCACGGCATAACCCGCACCTATTTGCGCGAAATGATAGGGCCGGTCGACCTTGCCGGCATTGGCCGGCGGATGCGCGCCGGCCTTGCTCATCTCGGCCATGGTGACGCGCCCGACGATCCAGGCATCAGCCGCGAGATCATTATGGATGTGCTCGTAGAGGCTCGACCACTCGGCCCGGGTGCCATCGGGGCTCGAGGTATAGCGGCTGGGGTGGAGGCTGCCGTCAAGGGATGCCAGCATATGGCAGATGATTTGCGGCTTCATGTTGTTCTCCAGTCGAGTGCTTTGGGTTCAGTCCAAAGTAGTGCCACGCCGGGAGAATGGAAGCCGCACGCCTCATGACGTACCCAGCCGTTGAGACGGCATGTGCCGGCAGGTATCATGACCGGATGTCCGCGAACATAATCCTGTTTCATTCGGTTCTGGGGCTGCGCGAGCACGAGCGGCATCTCGCTGGAAAGCTGGGCGCCGCCGGTCACGCCGTTTCGCTGCCGGACCTCTATGCGGGCGTGGCGACGGACGATCTCGAGCAAGGCTTCGCGATCAAGGCGCGGATCGGCTGGGAGGTCATTTGCCAAAGGGCGCGCGATGCCCTGGCCTCGACGCCCGGCGATACGGTGCTGGCGGGGATTTCGATGGGTGCAGGCGTGGTCGCGTCAGTCTGGGCCTTGCGGCCGCTGACGGCCAAGGTGCTGCTGTTGCATGGGCTGGCAACCGTGCCTGCGAACATCCGGCCCGGCCTGCCGGTTCAATTGCATGTCGCCGACACCGATCCGTTCTTCCCCGAGCCGGATGTCCGCGCCTGGCAGCACGCCGCCGAGGCCGCGCAAACCGATGTGCGGATCTTCCGCTATCCAAACTCGGGACATTATTTCTCGGATCCAGCTCTGCCCGACTACAACGACACAGCCGCGGCGCTGCTTTGGCAGCGTGTTCTGGCGTTCCTGGATTGAGAAGCAGAGGGGCGGCCTTGCATTGGAGGTCTTCCGACAAAGCGGCCCCCACGCCGGAAATCCAAAATCCGACAATTCCGATAATTTGCCTGGCACCGCTGTTATATCGATGTTGCACAAATGGTTGGCCCTGGGTTAGCATCCCTGCGCAGGCGTCGGTGGGAGGCTCTTTTTACAGCGGCGGCCAGCTGGAGCGGCATGCGTTTTCGGGCGCAGGGAGGATGCTCCACACTTTGAACCGACGCATGATCCTTCCTGAAACC